>JACMOG010000122.1 GCA_014378125.1 Vitreoscilla sp.
CAAGACCTGGGACCCCACCGCGGCGCTGGCCGGCAAGCAAGCGGTGCGCGCGGTGGCCCCGCCCGCGCCATCGACCCCAGCCCCCGACACCGCCATCGTGCCGCGCGCTCCCGGTCCCGTGCTGCCGCCTGCGGCCGACGCGGGCAAGGCAACGCCGTCGACCGCCGCCGCCTCGCGAAATGTGGAAACCCCCAAGAGCTCGCGCGACGCGGCCGCCATCCTCAACGGTGGCGACGCCGCCGATGCGACCAAGACGACCGCCGGTGCCGATCCGTTCATCTATTTCGTGCAAGTGGGCGCCTACTCCAAACCGGAAGATGCCGAGCAGCAGCGGGCGAAACTTGCGATGTCCGGCCTGCGCGCCACGGTTTCCGAGCGCGAACAGAATGGCCGCACGGTGCACCGAGTTCGACTTGGGCCGTTTGACAGGAAGGACGAGGCCGACGCGCAGACCGATCGCGCCAAAGCCATCGATCCGGACGCATCGCTGGTGCGCGTCGACCGCTCGAAACAATGAAACCCCGGGGTCTGGCCCCACGGGGCCAGACCCCGCAAACCTGACCCCGCCCATTTCCCGTCAAAGGATCCGCATGAACCGCCGTGAGTTTTCCCTGCACCTGGCCGGCGCTGCCGGCGTCGCCACCCTGGCGGCCCTGGGCGTGCCGCTGACGGCGTTCGCGCAGGGCGCCCCGGTGGAAGGCAAGGACTACAACAAGCTCAAGACGCCGATCAACCTGCCCCGCACGGGCAAGGTCGAGGTGATCGAGTTCTTCTGGTACGGCTGCCCGCACTGCTTCGCCTTCGAGTCCACCATCGAGCCCTGGATCGCCAAGCTGCCGCCGGACGTGCACTTCCGCCGCGTGCCGGTGCAGTTCGACGCGCTCAAGGAGATCCACCAGCAGATCTACTACACGTGGGAGGCGCTGGGCCTGGTCGACGCGATGCACACGAAGACGTTCAACCGCTTCCACCTCCAGCACAAGCCGATCAACCGCGAGGAAGACATGCTGGCTTTCGCGCAGGAGAGCGGTCTCGACGTGGCCAAGGTCAAGGCGGCGTGGGAGAGCTTCTCGGTGCGCACGAAGCTGGGCCAGGCCAAGCAGTTGTCCGACGACTACGGCGTGGACGGCGTGCCGATGATCGGCATCCACGGCCGCTACACCACCTCGCCGTCGATGGGCGGCCCGGCCGAGTGCCTGGCCACCACCGACGCCCTGGTGGCGCAGCTGCGCAAGAGCGCCTGATGGCGCACGGCCGCCCGAAGCAGTCGGTTCGCAGTGCGCAGCACGGAGATTCCATCATGACCGTGATGAACCGCCGCAGCTTCTCGCGCAATGCGGCCAGCGTCGCCGGCGCGCTCGTGCTGGCGGGTGCCGGCGTGCCCCTGCGCGCCCGCGCGCAAGGCTTCGTGCCCCTGGAGGGCCGCGACTTCCAGAGCCTGGCCAAGCCCATCGCGGTGCCGGCCAACGGCAAGATCGAGGTCATCGAGTTCTTCTGGTACGCCTGCCCGCACTGCTTCGCCTTCGAGCCGGCCCTCGAGCCGTGGATCGCCCGGCTGCCGTCGACCGTGCACTTCACGCGCGTGCCCGTGGGCTTCGACGCGCGCAAGGAGATCCACCAGCGCATCTTCTACACCTGGGAGGCGCTGGGCGCGCTCGACCAGATGCACGTGAAGACCTTCACGCGCTTCCACGTGCAGAAGAAGCCCATCGACAGCATCGGCGACATGGTGGGCTTCGCCCAGGAGAACGGCCTCGATCCGGTGAAGGTGCAGGCGGCCTGGAACAGCTTTTCAGTGCAGTCGAAGTGCGCCGCGGCCAAGCGGCTGGAAGACGACTACGGCATCGAGCGCATGCCCGAGATGGCCATCGCCGGCCGCTTCGTGGCCATCGCCCAGCCCGAAGCCGGCCCGGACAGCGTGCTGGTGACCACGGACTGGCTGGTGAACCGCGTTCGCAAGGGCGGTTGATCGGGCAGGCCCCGGCCGGCGTGGATCTGCCAAGGCGTTGGTCAGCACCGACAGCCGTGATCAACCCGATGCGTAAAGGGGCTGCATGGTGCGCACCATCGTTGCGTGCGGGCTAGAATGGTCTGCAATTTCCGTGCCGATCACGATGCGACCGCTAAAAACACTTCCCGCGCCTGATGTCCTCCGCGCCGCCCTGGCGGTCTTCGCCCTGGCGTGCGCCGGTCCGGCCGCCCACGCGGAGAAGGCCGACCGCACCAAGCCGATGAGCGTCACCAGCGGCGGCGACCATCCCGACGTCGTCGACCTGAAGAAGCACAGCGCCGTGTTCACCGGCAACGTGGTCATCACGCAGGGCACGCTCGAGATCCACGCCGACCGCGTGGAGGTGAGCCAGGATCCCGACGGCAACCAGCTGGGCTACGCGTTCGGATCGTCGACCAGGCCCGCCACCTTCCGCCAGAAGCGCGACGGTGCCGACGAGTACAGCGAGGGCGACGCCCAGAAGATCGAGTACGACAGCGCCGCCAACCGGGTGCGCTTCGTGGGCGCGGCCCACCTGCGCATGCTCAAGGGCATCGCCGTCACGGACCAGGCCAACGCGGCGCTGATCACCTACGACACGGGCTCGGAGACCATCAAGCTGGGCTCGGGCGAGCCGGGCACGCCCACCTCGTCGACGGGTGGCCGCACCCCGGCCATCTTCACGCCCAAGGCGTCGAACGCGCCCAAGGCGACCGAGGAGCTGCGGCTCCCGGCGCCGGCATCGGGGCCGCCCAAATGACGCCGGCCAGCGCCACCCAGAGCCGCCTCGAGGCCACCGGCCTGCGCAAGTCGTACGGCGCGCGCGTGGTGGTCAAGGAAGTGCACCTGGCCGTCAACGCCGGCGAGGTCGTCGGCCTGCTGGGCCCGAACGGCGCCGGCAAGACCACCACGTTCTACATGGTGGTGGGCCTGGTGCGCGCCGACGCGGGCGAAATCAGCATCGACGGCCAGCAGATCTCGGCCAAGCCCATCCACCAGCGTTCGCGCCTGGGCCTCAGCTACCTGCCGCAGGAAGCCTCCATCTTCCGCAAGCTGACCGTCGACGAGAACATCCGCGCGGTGCTGGAGCTGCAGTACGACGAGAACGGCAAGGCGCTCAAGACCGCCGACATCGACAAGCGCCTCGACGGGCTGCTCAACGACCTGAGCCTGACGCACCTGCGCGATTCGCCGGCGCCGGCGCTGTCCGGCGGCGAGCGGCGCCGCGTGGAGATCGCCCGCGCGCTCGCCACGCAGCCGCGCTTCATCCTGCTCGACGAGCCGTTCGCCGGCGTCGACCCGATCGCCGTCATCGAGATCCAGCGCATCATCGGCTTCCTGAAGGCGCGCGGCATCGGCGTGCTGATCACCGACCACAACGTGCGCGAGACGCTGGGCATCTGCGACCGCGCGTACATCATCAGCGAAGGCCGGGTGCTGGCCGAAGGGACCCCCGCCGAGATCGTCGAGAACGCCGACGTCCGTCGCGTGTACCTCGGCGAACACTTCCGGATGTGAGCGCAGGCGAGTGAACATGAAAGCCTCGCTGCAGGTGCGCCTGTCGCAACACCTGGCGCTCACGCCGCAGCTCCAGCAGTCCATCCGGCTGCTGCAACTCTCGACCCTGGAACTGCACCAGGAGATCGAGCAGATGATGGAGCAGAACCCGTTCCTCGAGCCCGAGGAAGAGGCGGGTCTGGCCGAGACGCCGTTCGAGGGACTGAACGCGAGCACGTCCGCCACCGCGTCGGACACGGCCAAGACGGCCACCGACGTCGATGCCGACGGCCGCACCAGCAACGACAACGTCGACGAGCCCGCGGGCGTGGACGCCGCCGAGTTCGGCACCACCGAGCGCGACGACTGGGAGAACGGCACCGAGCGCGACGACTTCGACGGCATCCGCGAGCTGCCCTCGTCGGGCAGTGGCCAGTCGGGCGACAACGACGACGACTTCGAACGCCAGAACCGCAACGACGTCGGCATCAGCCTCGAGGATCACCTGCGCACGCAGTTGAGCAGCCTGCGCCTGTCCGAGGAGGATGCGGCCGCGGTGCTGGTGCTCATCGAGTCGCTCAACGAGGACGGCTACCTGGCCGATGCACTCGAAGAGATCGCCGAGCGCCTGGCCGAGGTGCTGGGCGTCGAGGGCGAAGAGGAGCACGAGGAGCTGCTGCACCGGCTGCAGTGCGGCCTGAACTTCCTCCAGAGCATGGAGCCCACCGGCGTGGGCGCGCGCTCGCTGGGCGAATGCCTGAGCCTGCAACTGCGCCAGAAGCCGCCGCCGAGGTCCACCGCCGGCTCGCTGCTGGCCGCGCTGAAGATCTGCACCGAGCACCTGGGGTTGCTGGCCCGGCGCGACTTCAAGAAGATCGCGCAGTTGATCCAGATGGACGAGCCCACCGTGCGCGCGGCGCAGGGCCTGATCGTGGCGCTGGAGCCCAAGCCAGGCCGCCCGTTCGCGCGCGCCGAGGCGCAGATCATCATCCCCGACGTGATCGTGATGAAGGTGGCGCGCCAGTGGAAGGCCGTGCTCAATCCCGACGTGATGCCCAAGCTGCGGGTGAACGACCTCTATGCGCAGGCGATCAAGTCGCAGCGCGCCAGCGGCAGCGCGCTCACCGCACGGCTGCAGGAGGCGCGCTGGTTCATCCGCAACATCCAGCAGCGCTTCGACACCATCCTGCGCGTGTCGCAGGCCATCATCGAGCGGCAGAAGAACTTCTTCAGCCACGGCGCCATCGCCATGAAGCCGCTGGTGCTGCGCGAGATCGCCGACGAGCTGGGCCTGCACGAGTCGACCATCTCGCGCGTGACCACCGCCAAGTACATGTCGACGCCGTTCGGCACCTACGAGCTGAAGTACTTCTTCGGCTCGTCGCTGAACACCGACGCCGGCGGCAACGCGTCGTCCACCGCGGTGCGCGCGCTGATCAAGCAGCTGGTGGCCGCCGAGAGCGCCGCCAAGCCGCTGTCCGACAGCCAGCTGGCCGAGCTCCTTGAAGGCCAGGGCATCCAGGTGGCGCGCCGCACGGTGGCCAAGTATCGTGAAGCCTTGAAGATTGCGCCGGCCAACCTGCGCCGGACGGTATAGATGAACGAAAAACCAGACTTCCTATTCGTCACCTGCGCCAACGGCAGCGAAGACCTGCTCGCCGAGGAATGCATCCGCATCCTCGGCCCCAAGCAAGGCGTGGTGGCCGGACGCGGCGGCGTCATGGTGAACGAGAGCGTCGAGAACGCGATGCGCCTCAACCTGCGCAGCCGCATCGCGCAGCGCGTGCTGTGGCCGATGGTGGACGGCGACTACCGCAACGAGAACGACCTCTACGACCTGGGCCGCCGCATCAACTGGTCGGAATGGATCACGCCCGACGAGACGATCCGCGTGGACGTCACCGCCCAGCGCTCGCCGCTGACGAGCCTGAACTTCGCCGCGTTGCGCATCAAGGACGCCGTGTGCGACGTGATGCGCGAACAGGCCGGCGCGCGCCCCAGCGTGGACACCCGCTTCCCCGACCTGGCCATCAGCCTGCACGTCGACCCGACCCACGCGTGGATCGCCATCGACCTGAGTGGCGAGGCCTTGTTCAAGCGCGGCTGGCGCGAGCTGCAGGGCGAGGCGCCGCTGAAGGAGACGCGGGCCTCCCCGCTGATCTATGCGGCGGGCTGGCAGGGCCGCCCCGAGGACGGCGGCCTGCTGGACCCCACCTGCGGCGCCGGCACCATCGCCATCGAGGCCGCGCAGATCGCCTGCAACATCGCGCCGGGACTCACCCGCCGTTTCGCGTTCGAGCGCCTGCGTCCGTTCCTCGAATACTCGAAGCTGTGGGGCGAGATGCAGGTGGAGGCGCGCGACACCATCGTGAAGCCCGCGGTGCCCATCTGGGCCGGCGACGTGTCGTTCCGCATGACCGACTTCGCCACCCGCAACGCCGAACGCGCGGGCGTGGCGCACGCCATCGACTTCAAGACGGCCGACGCACTGCAGCGCCTGGCGCCGGCCGACCGCGGCACCATCGTGATGAACCCGCCCTACGGCGAGCGCATCGACGCCAAGGGCCGCGGCAGCCAGGGCGCCGACGGCCCGCGCGCGCCGCGCACGTTCCAATCCGGCGGCGGGCGCGAGTCGGCCGTGGTGGGCGACGGCGCCGCCACCGAGTTCTTCTCGCAGCTGGCCACCCACTGGAAGCGCAACTACAGCGGCTGGACGGCCTGGATCCTGAGCCCCGACATGAAGCTGCCCACGGCGATGCGCCTGAAGGAGAGCCGGCGCGTGCCGATGTGGAACGGGCCGATCGAGTGCCGGCTGTTCCGCTTCGACATGGTCAGCGGCTCCGCGCGCGGCGGTGCACAGCCGCCGGTGACCTCCGGTAACTGAACGTCACCCTCCGGTCAGGATCGCGCAAGGCGCTTGCTCCAAAACCCGTCAACGGGTCGTCTCCGGGGATCGTTTTCTGGGTGCTCTCTCGCACACATCCGCAAAACGACCCCATCGACAGGAGATCATCATGTCCTTCAAGCTCTCGACCCCGCTGCTCGCCGCACTCGCGCTGACCGCCTCGTTCACCGCCCTGTCGGCCCACGCCGCCGACCTGCCCGGCAAGCACCCCGCGTACCTGCACGCGCTCACCGACCTGCGCGGCGCGCGCTGGAACCTCGAACATCGCGCCGGCGACGCGGCCGTGAGCTCGCAGGAAGACGTGGCCATCGTCGAGACCGACCGCGCGATCCACGAGGCCAAGACGGCCGCGATGGAAGACGGCAAGAACATCGAGGATCACCCGCAGGAAGACGCGAACCTCGACCGCCCGGGCCGCCTGCACCACGCGCTGGAGCTGCTGCAGAAGGCCAGGAACGACGTGGCTCGCGAGGAAGACAACCCCGAGACGCGCAACCTGCGCAACCGCATCGTCGAACACACCGACCTGGCCATCGAAGCCACGAAGCACGCGATCCACGACGTCGAACAAGGACGTTGATCCGAAAGGGGCCTGGCCGAAAGGGAGCCTGGCCCCGACCGCCCACCGCCCCGCCGATCACAGGAAAATGCGCCCGCCGGCGCCCAAGTCATTCGCGGCGATGCCCCTAAGCTCGGGCCATGCCTCGCCCCCCTCGCCTCGAGTACCCCGACGCCATCTACCACGTGACGGCTCGCGGGGTGCAGCAAGACGCGATCTTCCTCGACGACCAGGATCGTGCGACGTTGCTCAGGATCCTGGCCAGGATGCTGCGAGACTGCGACGCCCATGCGTTCGCGTTCTGCCTGTTGGGCAACCATTGCCACTTCGTCCTGCAGACCCACCAGCCCGATCTGTCGGTGCTGATGCGTCGCGTCAACAGCCTCTACAGCCTGACGTTCAACCAGCGCCATCGACGTCACGGGCACGTCTTCCAAGGCCGCTTCTTCGCGGTGCACGTGGATCGAGATGCCTACCTCCTGGAGGTATGTCGCCACGTCGACCTCAATCCCGTGCGCGCGGGGCTCGTGGAATCGCCCGCGCAATGGCGCTGGTCGAGTTATCGCGCGCACGTGGGATCGACGCCAATTCCGCCTTGGCTGGCCACATCCGAGCTTCACGGGATGCTGATGGGGCAGATGCCGCGTGGCGACACGCAGGTGGGCGAGGCGCAGCGTCGATATGCCGAGTTCGTCGCTGAAGGTCGCGGGCGGTGGCTCTGGAAAGAGTCCTTGCGGCACGGCGCTTACCTTGGCGATGATGCGTTCGTGGAGCGTGTGAAGGCGCGTGCTGGTTGAGGGCATGATCTCAGCGCAAGGTGTCTCGCATTGGCGTTCGAGGTCAGGCATTGGCGTTCGAGGTCAGGCATTGGCGTTCGGGGTCAGGCATCGCCGCTGGATACAGCGGAGATGCCAGACCCCTGGCTCAGCGGCCGTAGTGGACGGCGAGCGCCTCGTTGCGGCCGCGTCGATCCGAGAACCAGCGATCAAGGTAAGCGTCCTCGAACTGCGACGCCAGCGCCAGCGCGCGTGCGAGCGCGTCCGCTCGAGCCGCCTGTTCGCACAGCCGCAGGCCCATCGCCAGCTCGAGCTCGAGGAACGTACGGTCGACGTTCTCGTTGCCGTCCACGTCGTGCGCGTCGAGCAGTGCCAGCCCGGCACGCGCCTGGGCAGCTCCGGTCACGCCGTCGCCCAGCGCGTTGGCGGTCATCGTGCCCAGGTAGTGCGCGCGCTCGCGGTTGAGCCAGGTGCCGGCGCGCTCCCAGAAGCGCTGCGCATGCTGGGTAGTCAGGTGCAGCGCGGTGCGCAGGTCGGGCTGCGAGAGGTCGGCCACCGGGCGCTCCAGCAGGTCGGAGGCGATGTTGTTGGTGACGGCGCCGAAGGCGGTGTCCAGGCCCGGGCCGGGCATGGCGTGCAGCGCGGCCAGCGGCTGCAACGCCTGCAGCGTGAGGCGGCCGGCCGACTCGGCGCCTTGGCCGCTGGTGGAGGACATCACCGCGCCCAGCGTGATGAGCGCGCGGGCCTTGGCCACGGGCGTGTCGGAACTGGCCGCGAGCGCCTGCGTCCAAGTGCGCGCCTGGTTCGAGTCGCCGGCGATCTGCGCCGCGACGGCGGCCTGGCGGAAGATGGCAGGCGTGGCGTGGATGCCCGCGCGGGCCACCAGCGCGCGCTGGGCCGCCAGCGCCTCGGCCCACAGGTCGAACTTCTCGCCCAGCACGTGATCGATCAGGAAGGCCAGCCTCGGCAGCCGTCCCACCGAGACCGTGGCCACGTCGAGGCCGCGCAGCAGCTCCATGGCGCGCTGCGGCTCGTCGTCGTGGATCGGATCGATCTGCGCCAGGAGCGCGTCGCCGTCGATCGCTAGGGTGGAAACGGAGGAGTCGCTCATGGTCCGGGCAGGCAGCGCGGCGCTGTGATCAGACATCGTACCTGACCGGGTACCCGGCGCGGAGTGCTGTTTGCGCATCGGGCACACTGGCGGGATGTCCCTGCGCCTGTACGTCGAATCGCCCCTGTCCGCCGAGCTCGAGTTCGGCCTGCCCGAAGACGCCGCCCGCCACGTGCAAGTGCGCCGGCTGCAGCCGGGCGACGAGTTGCGCCTGTTCGACGGCGCGGGCGGCGAGTGGCGCGCTCGGGTCACGCGCATGGGCAAGCGCGACGTGGACGTGCGCGTGGGCGCGCACGAGGCGGTCGACCGCGAGCTGCCGTTCGACCTCGAGATCGCGCTGGGCATGCCCACCAACGAGCGCATGGACGCGCTCATCGAGAAGGCCACCGAGCTCGGCGTGGCCGCCATCCAGCCGCTGCACACCGAGCGCTCCGTGCTTCGACTGGACGGCGACCGGGCCGCCAAGCGCGTGGCGCACTGGCAGGCCGTCGCCGTGGGTGCGAGCGAGCAGAGCGGACGCACGCGCGTGCCGTTGGTGGCGCCGGTGCGCAGCCTGGCGGCCTGGCTCGCGGCGCCGACGGAGGGGGCCCCATACGACGGCCGTTTCGTGATGAGCACCGGCACGGCGCCGGCGTTGTCGAAGACACTGGTTGCGGCGCCGCGCGGGCGCTGGCTGGCCCTGAGCGGGCCGGAGGGCGGCCTGAACGCCGACGAGGAGGCCGCGGCCGTCGCGCGCGGCTTCACGCGCGTCAGCCTCGGCAGCCTGATCCTGCGCGCCGACACAGCGCCGCTGGCGTGGCTGGCGCAGATGGCGGTCTTGTCGAGGCTTTAGGACCGGCGACAACGGACCCGAGGCATCTCCGCTGGAGTGCGAGCCAGCGCGGCGCGCACGATGTCGCGCGAGTACGGGGCCGCCACCTCGCGCACGAAGCGCTGGAAGTCGCCGTGGGCCGCGTCGTCGGCGCGATCGGAGATCGTGCGCACGACGGCGAACGGGCGCTCGAAGTCGTGGCAGACCTGGGCCACGGCGGCGCCCTCCATCTCCACGGCCAGCGCGTCGGGCAGCAACGAACGCAGCGCGTCGCTCTCGGCGTGCGTGGCCACGAAGCGGTCGCCGCTGACCACCAGGCCCCGGTGCAACGTGGCCGCCTGCGCATGGGCGCGGGTGCCCGCCAGCGCGCGGCCGGCCTGCGCGAGTCGCTCGCTCCAGTGCGCGTCGGCGTCGAAGCGCGCGCGGCCGGTGAGCGGCACCTCCCAGCGAGGAAACAGCGGCTCGGCGTTCATGTCGTGCTGCAGCAGCGTGCTCGCGACGACGATGTCGCCCACGCGCACGTCGGCGCCCAGGCCACCGGCCACGCCGGTGAACAGCAGCGCGCGGGCATCGAACGCGTCGAGCAGCACGGCGGTGGTGATGGCCGCGGCCACCTTGCCGATGCCGCAGCGCACCAGGATCACGGCGTGGCCGTCGAGGCGGCCGAAGTGGAAGTCGCGGCCGGCGCGCCGCTCGGTTCGCAGGTCGGCGAGGCACGGCCGCAGCGCGGCGATCTCCTCGTGCATCGCGCCGACGATGGCCAGCCGCGTCATGCGTTCACGCAGCCGTCATTCGGTGGCGCCCAGCTGCTTGCGGAAGCGCGCGGCCGATTCCTCGCCGTGCGCCTTGCGGAGCTGCTCGACGAAGTCGAGCGCGACGACCTGCATGCCGGCCAGGTCGGAGCAGCCTTCGATCTTGAGGATCAGGCGATAACCCTTGATGAGCCCGAAGCGCTCCTTGGCCTCGTGGGTGAGCAGCGTGTAGAGCGCGTCGTAGGTCCAGTCGCGCACCGCCACGTCCACCGGGATGCGCTGGTACACCACCTTGGCGCCGACGCCGTCCCTGGGCGCGATGAGCTTGGCGGCCAGCAGCACGTCGAGGTCGCCGGACGTGCTGCCGTTGACCTTGCCGATCCACGCGTCGCCGGTGCACGAGGCATCGATCACCATCAGCAGATTGCGTGCGGGACGCGAGAGCTTGATGCTGTGCGCGCGGAACTCAGCCTTGCCGGCGTCGGTGCGGACGTAGGCCTCCGCATGGGTCGTGGTCATCATCGTCTGTCCCTGCTGGCCGGGCGGCCATGTGTCTAAGGTTTTCTGCCGTCCCGCAGCTCGCGCCGCAGGATCTTCCCTACATTGGTTTTCGGCAGATCAGAACGGAATTCAACGACCTTGGGGCGTTTGTAACCGGTAAGATTTGTTTCACACCACGCGCGCACGTCGGCCTCGGTGAGCGCCGGATCCTTCTTGACGATGACGATCTTGACGGCCTCGCCCTGCTTCGCATCGAGGATGCCGACGGCCGCGCACTCGAGCACGCCGGGCAGCAGCGCCACGACGTCCTCCACCTCGTTCGGATACACGTTGAAGCCCGACACCAGGATCATGTCCTTCTTGCGGTCGACGATCTTGAAGTAACCGCGTTCGTCGACCTCGCCGATGTCGCCGGTGCGAAAGAAGCCGTCGGCGGTCATCACCTTGGCGGTCTCGTCGGGGCGCTGCCAGTAGCCGGCCATCACCTGCGGGCCGCGGATCGCGATCTCGCCGCGCTCGCCGGGATCCATCTCGTTGCCGTCGTCGTCCAGCAGCACCACGTCGGTGTCGGGCATGGGCATGCCGATGGTGCCGCTGTAGGCGGAGGTGTCCACCGGGTTGCAGGTGGCCGCGGGCGAGGTCTCCGACAGGCCATAGCCCTCGCAGATGGGGCAGCCCGTCCTCTGCAGCCACAGCTGCGCCGTGGCCTGCTGCACGGCCATGCCGCCGCCCACCGACAACACGAGCGTCGACCAGTCGACCTTGTCGAAATCGGGATGGTTGGCCATCGCATTGAACAGCGTGTTGACGGCCGGCAGGCTGTGGAACGGCTGGCGCCGCAGGTCCTTGAACATCGCCGGGATGTCGCGCGGATTGGCGACGAGGATGTTGCAGCCGCCCATGCGCAGCCCCAGCATCATGTTCGTGTTGAAGCCGAAGATGTGATACAGCGGCAGCGCGCAGAGGGTGACCACCTGGTCACCCGACTTCACCTTCTTCATCGCCGGTTGGTACCAGGCCTCCGGCTGCAGCACGTTGGCCACCAGGTTGCGATGCAGCAGCACTGCGCCCTTGCTCACGCCGGTGGTGCCGCCGGTGTACTGCAGCACCGCCGCGTCCTCCGCGCCCACCTTGGCCGGCGTGAACGTGGCGCGGCGGCCGATGGCGATCGCGTCGTTGAAGCGCACGGCGCCGGGCAGGTCGAACGCCGGCACCATCTTCTTCACGTTGCGCACCACGTAGTTGACGATGCTGCCCTTGACCAGGCCCAGCAGGTCGCCCATGGACGCGAGGATGATCTTCTTCGTGGGCACGTCCTTCAGCACGTGCTGCAGCGTGGTGGCGAAGTTCTCGATGATGACGATGGCCTTGGCGCCCGAGTCCTTCAGTTGGTGCTCGAGCTCGCGCGGCGTGTACAGCGGGTTGACGTTGACCACCACCAGGCCTGCGCGCAGCAGGCCGGCCACCACCACCGGATATTGCGGCACGTTGGGCAGCATGACCGCCACGCGGTCGCCGGGGGCGAAGCCC
>JACMOG010000123.1 GCA_014378125.1 Vitreoscilla sp.
CGGATGTGAGCGTCTGTCATCCTGTGAGCAGACGTCATTCTGCGCGAAATCGCAGGATCCACGTTTGTGCCAACGCCACTCCCCCCCATGGGTCCTGCGACTTCGCGCAGGATGACGGCGCTCCTCACATCAGCCCGGCTTCAGGTTGCGCTCGACTTTGCAGTCCAGCAACGCGGATGGTGTCAACATCGACAGGGCTGCGCCGTTGAATGGGCAGCCTCTCCACGCCTGCCCTGGCCCCACCTCCATGCCGCTTCCGACCGCCCTTCCGATGACGCGCCGCAGCGCGCTGGCCGCCGCCGTGGCCGCGCTCGCCTGGCGGCCCACCTTCGCGGCAGCGGACGCGGGCGCCGACCAGGCCGAGGCCCTGCACGTGCTGAACCGGCTGGCCTTCGGCCCGTCGCCCGGCGACCTCGACCACGTCACGCGCATGGGCGCGTCCGCGTGGATCGCCGAGCAGCTGCATCCCGAACGCCTGGCACTGCCGTCCTACCTCGCCGACCAGCTGTCCACGCTGCACACGCCCGGCCAGACGCAGCGCGAGATGGTGCGCGAGTACCGAGAAATGGCCAAGGAGGCGAAGGAAGCCAGGCAGGCCGAGACTGCGGCGCCGGACGGCAAGAAGCCGCAGACCGACGAAGGCACGGAGCGGCGCCGGCAGATCGCCACGATCTACGTGGAGGCGGGCGAGGAGCGCCTGTTGCAGGCCCTGGGCAGCCCCCGCCAGCTGCAGGAGATGCTGGTGGACTTCTGGTTCAATCACTTCAACGTGTTCCAGGGCAAGGGCCTGGTGCGCGTGCTCACCGAGAACTACGAGCGCGAGGCCATCCGCCCCCACGTGCTGGGTCGCTTCCGCGCGATGCTCGGCGCCACGGCCAAGCATCCGGCGATGCTGTTCTACCTGGACAACTGGCTGTCGACGGCGCCCGGCTACCAGCCACCACGCCGCTTCGGCGGCGGTGGCGGCGCGGCCAAGGCCACCGGCCTCAACGAGAACTACGCCCGCGAGGTGATGGAGCTGCACACGCTGGGCGTGGACGGTGGCTACACGCAGCAGGACGTCACCGAGCTGGCGCGCATCCTCACCGGCTGGACGCTGGTGCCCGAGAAGCCGCCCCGGCGCCGCGTCGTCTCGGGCATGGACGGCGACGCCAGGCCGCATGGCGACTCGATCTTCACCTTCGACCCCGCGCGTCACGACAACGGCACCAAGAACTGGCTGGGCCACAGCGTGTCGTCCGACGGCCAGCTGGAAGGCGAATTCGCGCTGGACGTGCTGGCCCGCCATCCGGCCACGGCGAAGCACATCGCGTTCAAGCTCGCGCGCCGCTTCGTGGCAGACGCGCCGGCGCCGGCGCTGGTGGACCGCCTCGCGCGCCGCTTCCTCGACACCGACGGCGACCTGCGCGCCGTGATGCAGGCGCTGGTGGAGAGCGCCGAGTTCCGCGACACGCGCACCTCGAAGTTCAAGTCGCCCTACCAGTACGTGATGTCGGCGGTGCGCGCCACGGGCATCGTCACCACCAACGTCAAGCCGCTGATGGCCGTGCTCACGCAACTGGGCCAGCCGCTGTATGGCTGCCAGACGCCCGACGGCTGGCACGACACCGAGGCCGACTGGCTCAACCCGAACGCGATCACGCAACGCGTGAACTTCGCCACCGCGCTGGCCTCGGGCAAGCTGCCGCTGCAGCGCGTGGACGACCCGAACGCGCCCGCCGGCGCCAACGGGATGAAGGCGATGGAACGCCAGACCGACCGCGCGATGGCGCGCGACCAGGCCGTCGAGGGCTCGACGCCGCCGGTGGACGTCGAAGCCCTGCTCGCCACGCTGGGCCCGGCCATCACGGACCGCACCCGCGGCGCCGTCGCCGTGGCGCAACCCGCGCTGCGCGCCGCCCTCGTGCTGGGCAGCCCCGATTTCATGCGCCGCTGAAAGAGCCTCCATACCATGCAACGCCGACAACTTCTCCAGATCGCCGCGGCCGCCGGCCTCGGCTGGACCGCGCTGGGCCGCACGGCCTTCGCCGCCTCCGCCCCCGCCGCGGGCCAGGTCTTGCCTGGCAACAAGCGCCTGGTCGTGGTGTTCCTGCGCGGCGCCGTCGACGGCCTCAGCGTGGTGGTGCCGTACAGCGAGGGCGCCTACTACCAGCAGCGCTCGTCGATCGCGCTCGCGCGGCCCGGCCAGGACGGCGGCGTGCTCGATCTCGACGGCCACTTCGGCCTCAACCCGAACCTGGCCCCGCTGATGCCGTTGTGGCAGTCCGGCAAGCTCGCGTTCGTGCAGGCCTCGGGCTCGCCCGATCCGACGCGCTCGCACTTCGACGCGCAGGACTACATGGAGTCCGGCACGCCCGGGCGCAAGGGCACGCCCGACGGGTGGCTCAATCGGCTGCTGGGCGCGGGGCCGCCGGTGATGGTGCCGGCGGGCGCGCATGCGGGCGGCCAGGCGTCCGTCACTCGCGGGATCAGCGTGGGCGCCACGCTGCCGCGCATCTGGGCCGGCCCGAACCCCGTCGCCAACATCGCCAACGGCGCGCGTGCCACCAAGGCCACGCTGCTCGATCGCCCGCAGGTGAGCGCCGCGTTCGACTCGCTCTACTCGGGGGATGACGCGATGTCGCGCGCCTACCGCGAGTCGCAGCAGTCGCGCGCCGAGGTCAACGAGGCGATGAGCCCGGCCTCCGCGATGGACCACGAACAGATGGTGGCCAACAACGGCGCGCCGCTGCCCAACGGCTTTCCCGACGACGCCGGCCGCCTGGCGCAACTGATGCGACGCGATCCGAACGTGCAGATCGCGTTCCTCGCGCTGGGCGGCTGGGACACCCACGTGAACCAGGGCGGCGCCAAGGGCCAGCTCGCCAACCGCCTGCAGCCGCTGGGCCAGGGCCTGGCCGAACTCGCCACGCGCCTGGGGCCGGTGTTCGACGACACCACCATCCTGGTGATCTCCGAGTTCGGTCGCACCGCGCGCCAGAACGGCACCGGTGGCACCGACCACGGCCACGGCAACGTGATGTGGGCGCTGGGCGGCAACATCGCCGGCGGCAAGGTGTACGGGCGCTGGCCGGGCATCGATGCGTCGGCGCTCAACGAGGGCCGCGACCTGGCCGTCACCACCGACTTCCGCCAGGTGCTGGCCGGCGTGTGCATGCGCAACCTGGGGCTGCCGGACAACAAGCTGGCCGCGGTGTTCCCGGGCTTCGACTCGGTGCCATTGAACATTGCAAGGGCATAGGGGATCTGGCCCCTGCGGGGCAGATCCCGATCGCCCGAGTGCCCCGCCGCCGGACAAGGCGGCACGCGACGTGGACAATCGCGGCGACACCCCCAACGGAGACGCCACGATGATCCTCGAACACGCCGATTTCACGATCCCCGCCGGCAAGAACGCCGAATTCGAGGAGGCGATCCAGCGCGGCATCGCCACCGTCATCTCGCAGGCCAAGGGCTTCCGCGACGCGCAGGTGCATCGCGGCATCGAGTCGCCCGAGCGCTACCTGCTCACGATCCACTGGGACACGCTGGAGAACCACACGGTGGACTTCCGCGGCGGCCCGCTGTTTCCGCAATGGCGCGCGATCGTCGGGCCGTTCTTCGCGGTGCCGCCGGTGGTGGAGCACTTCGAGTTGCTGATCGAATCGGCATAAAGCTACGGGTCGAATCGGCCGCGAACAGCGCCTCCGACCATTTCCCTGCGCGTGGCCGGGAATGCATTTACACGCGCTGCGCCGAATGCTGGGACAATTGGGGTCTTGACCGCGCGCCGGCC
>JACMOG010000124.1 GCA_014378125.1 Vitreoscilla sp.
AGGGCCGCTTCGACCCGGCCGGCCGGCCCACCATCGTCGCCACCGCCAAGCACTTCATCGGCGACGGCGGCACCGAGCATGGCGTCGACCAGGGCGAGACCATCGCGAGCGTGTCCGACCTGCTGCGCATCCACGGCGCCGGCTACGTGTCGGCCATCCAGGCCGGCGTGCAGACGGTGATGGCGCCGTTCAGCAGCTGGACCTACACTGGCGCCGACGACACCGGCCGGCGGCTGTCGTTCGACAGCGCGAAGACCACCGGCAACAAGTACCTGCTCACCGACGTGCTCAAGACCCGCTGGGGATTCGACGGCTTCGTGGTCACCGACTGGGACGCCATCGGCCAGGTCACCTGGGTCGACGCGCAGGGCCACGCGAAGGCATGCATCGCCACGTCGTGCCCGTCCGCCATCGACGCCGGCGTCGACATGGTGATGGTGCCGTTCGGGTGGAAGGACTTCATCGCCAACACCATCGCCTCGGCCCAGGCGGGCGAGATCCCGATGGCACGCATCGACGACGCCGTCACCCGCATCCTGCGCGTGAAGATGCGCGCCGGCCTGTTCCGCGTGGTGGACGGCGCGAGCGTCGCCACGCGGCCCTCGCAACGTGCGGGCGCGAAGGACGCCGCGGCCGCCACCCCGCGCGCCCTCGCGCGCCAGGCCGTGCGCGAGTCGCTGGTGCTGCTCAAGAACGACTCCGCCACGCTGCCGCTGGCCCGCCGCGGCCGCGTGCTGGTGGTGGGCCGCGCCGCCGACAGCCTGCCCGACCTGGCCGGTGGCTGGTCGCTCACCTGCCAGGGCACCAACACGACCAACGCCGACTTTCCGGTGGGCGACACGATCCTCGCCGCTGTGCGCGACGCGGTGGGCGACGCCGACGTCACCTGGTCGTCCGATGCGAAGGACGTCGACGTGACGGCGTATCGCGTCGTCATCGCGGTGATCGGCGAGACGCCCTACGCCGAGGGCGCGGGCGACATCCGGGCGTCCGGCACGCTGGAGCACGCGCGCCGCCATCCCGAGGACCTGGCCGTGCTGGAACGCGTGGCCGGACACGGCGTGCCGGTCGTCACCGTGCTGCTCAGCGGCCGGCCGCTGTGGGTCGACCGCGAGATCGACCGCAGTGACGCGTTCGTCGCCGCCTGGCTGCCGGGCACGGAGGGCAAGGGCATCGCCGACGTGCTGTTTCGCCACGCCGACGGCGGCACGACCGACTTCCGCGGCCGGCTGTCGTACTCCTGGCCGCGCTCGGCCTGCCAGACCGCCGTCAACCAGGGCGACGCGGACGATCACCCGTTGTTCGCGCTTGGATACGGCCTGACGTATGCGACGCCGCACGCCGCCCTGGGCCGGCTCGACGAATCGCCCCAGCCCGAGCGCTGCGGCGCACCGGTGGCGGCGGCCACCGACGACCTGGTGATCTTCCGGCAGGTGGAGAACCCCAAGTTCCCGCTCTTCATCGGCTCGCCGGCGGGCTGGTCCGTGCGCCTGGGCGACGACCCCAACGCCGTCGTCACGACCTCTGACGGGTTCGCGAAGGCCGAGACCACGCAGGTGAACGTGCAGCAGGACGCGCGCAAGGTGACGCTGTCGGGCGATTCCCACTTCGCCGCGTCGTCCGACAAGCCGCAGGATCTCAGCGGATTCCAGGCCACGCAGGCGGCGGTGGTGGTCGACCTGGTGGTGGACCAGGCGCCCACCGGCCCGGTGGACATGCGGGTCTACTGCGGCTTTCCGTGCACGGGCAGGGTGGACGTGACGCAGGCGCTGCGAGCGTTGCCGCTGCATCGCAAGGCCACGCTGCGCATCCCGCTGCAATGCTTCGTCGACCACGGCGCCGACCTGTCGGCGGTGGAGGCGCCGTTCGCCATTGGCACGAAGGACGCGTTCACGGCGTCGTTCGCCAACATCCGTTGGGAAGTAGGCGGCGCGAAGGCGGCGGAAGCGCTGCCTTGCCCTCCGCCTACCCCGCGGTCTTGAACGCCATCACCGCCTGGTTGCGCAGCGTGCGCATCAGGCTCAGCTCGCGGTCGCCCAGCACGATGCCGCCGGCCGTGGCGCAGTCGGCGTAGATCAGCGCGAACGGCGAGCTCCTCATCGTCATCGGCAGCAGCACGAAGCTGCGCGCATCGGCCTCGCGCTGCAGCCAGGTGGGCAGGCGGGTGCGCACGTTGTCGGCCGACGCGTCGGAGATCAGCGTGTCGGCCGCCTTCTTGCAGGCCACCGACAGCAGGTCGACCGGGCCGTTCGGGTTCACGTCCACGCGGAACTGCGCCGACAGCGCGGCCGCCGCGGCGCCCAGGCCCAGCCGGCCGGTGATGACGCCGGTCTTCTGGTCGCGCAGGGCGAACACCACGCAGCGGAATCCGAGCGCGGCATGCAGCGTCTGCAGGATGGTGCGCAGCACCTCGTTGAGCTTGAAGGTGTCGCCGGCCAGCGCGCTCGTCACGCTGGAGATGCCCTGCTCCAGCGCCAGCATGCGGGCGTTGGAATCGGCGGGCGTGGGATGCGCGGCCGCCGCGGAGGCGCCCGGCTTGGCGGGCGCCCCCGACCCGGCGCGCCGCGCATCGGCGGGCAGCACCAGCGTGGCGTCGTGCGCGACCGCGCTGCCCGGCGCGCCAGCGGGCGCCATCCCCGACACGCCCGCGGGCGCCATCACCACCGTGGCCGGGTTGTGGTTGCCGGTGGGCACCGCCAGCGCCTGCGGCAACAGCCGGCGCGCCTTGGAGTCGGCCTTCAGGTCGATGCCCAGGTCGGTGGACATCGACTGCAGGTGCGACTGCGCTCTGCGCACCGCGGACTCGAACTGCTCCTTGGGCAGGTTCAGCGCGCGGGCGAAGCGGTCGCCGATGGCCGAGATCTTGGCGGCGGCCGATTCGGAGGCCGTCTGCATCAGCGCCTGCGCCAGCTCGCCCGCGGCCTGCACGCACCAGCGCAGCCGCTCGGCGGCCGGCTCGACGGCGCGCGACGGCGGGGCACCTTCCGGGCGCGCGATGGCAC
>JACMOG010000125.1 GCA_014378125.1 Vitreoscilla sp.
GGCTCGAGCTGCCGCGTCGCCTGCAGATCGAGTTCAGCCAGGTGGTACAGGCCGTGATGGACGCGCAAGGTCGCGAGGTCACTGCCTCCGATATCTGGAAGATCTTCGAGTCCGAATACCGCATTGCCGAAGGCGTGGTCACGCTGTCCGACCTGACCCAGACCGACGTGGGCGACGGCCGCGTGCGGGTGGCCGCCGACGCCATGGTGATGGGGCGCCGCATGGCCTTCGACGGTTCGGGCAACGGCCCGGTCGACGCGTTCGTCGACGGCCTGTCGCGTGCGGCCGGCGTTCCGGTGAAGGTGCTCAACTACCACGAGCACTCCATCGGCGGCGGGGCCCAGGCGCGCGCGGCGGCCTACCTCGAGGTGCGCGTGGGCGACGCCGCGCCGGTATTCGGCGTGGGCATCGACGCCAACATCGTGCGGGCCACGCTGCTGGCGGTGCTGTCTGCCACGTCGCGCGGCACCCACCCCGTCTCCGTGGAGGCGGCGGTCGCGCAGGCCGTCTGACCGCGGGTCGAGTCGCAGGCCCCTGTTGCGTTGGGAAACGCGCTCAGGGGCCTGGTGACGTTAATGGGCTTGACAGGGCCTAAAGCTGTGGCAAATGCCCGCTTATCCCGCCATGGCCGGCGCGCCAGATGCGCACAATCCATTCCTGAGACCTGAAGATGCGTCCTTTCCACCGCGGGCGTATTGGTCCAGGCGTGCTCCCCGACCCGATTTTCGAGCCGACGTCAGCCAAAACCGACCTCGTTGCGTTAGACAGTTTCAACCGGCTGTCCGCCGCTTCGAGAATTGGTAACAAGCCGTCGTGCTGGTTCGACGTCCGGTTGAGGAAGTTCACGCAAGTTTTTGATCTTGCGTGGATTTTTCCTTTGCCTTAGACTGAAACAAATGGTGATGCAACTGGCCTCCAGCTCTTCCGTGTCGCGGAAATTCACGCAACTGTCGCGTTGGGCGTTGTCCTGCGCCGTCGGCGGGGCGCTGGTTTGCGCCTCTTTCGCCAGCTCGGCCACCACCACCGCGACGTCGGTCAAGCACCATCGCAAGGCGGCCGCTTCGGCCCATGCGGCGCCACGCGCAAGGCACGTGGCCATGGTCAGCCGCAAGACGGTCACCACCGTCACGCGCACCACGGTCCGTGTCGCCGACATCCCGTCGCAGTCGGTGGGCTACGCCTCCGGCCTGCATGCCATCGACGACCCGCTGCTGCTGCGCTCCGGTGCCGCGCTGGTGCTCGACCAGGACACGCACGAGGTCCTCTACAGCAAGAATTCCGAAGCCGTCCTGCCGATCGCCTCGCTCAGCAAGCTGATGACCGCGCTGGTCATCAGCGAGGCCAACCAGTCGCTCGATGAGCCGATCCTGATCACCAACGACGACATCGACACCGAAAAGGGCACGCACTCGCGCCTGACGCCCGGCACCCAGCTGCCGCGCGGCGTGATGTTGCACCTCGCGCTGATGTCGTCCGAGAACCGCGCCGCCAACGCGCTGGGCCGCAACTACCCGGGTGGCCTGGCCGCCTTCGTCCCCGCGATGAACGCCAAGGCGAAGGAACTGGGCATGATGGACACGCACTACGTCGAGCCCACAGGCCTGTCCAGCCAGAACAAGTCCAGCGCGCGCGACCTCGCCGTGCTGGTGAACGCGGCCCACCAGGTGCCGCTGCTGCGCGAATACTCCACCACGCCGTCGCTCGACGTCGAGCTGGGCCGCCGCAACGTGCAGTTCCACACCACCGACCGCCTGGTGGCCAATCCCACTTGGGACATCGGCCTGCAGAAGACCGGCTTCATCAACGAAGCGGGCCAGTGCCTGGTGATGCAGGCGCAGATGGCCGGCCGCAAGCTGATCATGGTGCTGCTCGATTCGGCGGGCAAGTACTCGCGCATCGCCGACGCCGAACGCATCCGCAAGTGGGTCACGGCCAACCACATGGCCCCGGCCGCCACCGCTACCGCCCGCGCCACGGTCGCCGCGAGCTGAACCTCATAACAACGCGATGGGAAAAGGGCCGGTGGCGAAAGTCACTGGCCCTTTCAATTTGCTATACCTCAGGGCGCGGCGCTGTGGCCCAGTGCGGATGAAATGCGCGCCGCCGTTTCCTTCACGCGTTCCAGCCACGACTCCTCGAGACGGTCGGCGGGGGCGGAGACGGACAGGCCGGCCACCAGGCGGCCCTGGTCGTCGTAGATGCCGGCGGCCATGCAGCGCACGCCCAGTTCCAGCTCCTCGTCGTCGCGCGAGACCGAGGTCTTGCGGATCTTGTCGAGCTCGCGTTCGAGCAGCGTGAGCTCGGTGAGGCTGTTGCGCGTGTGGCCGGTGAGGCCGGTGCGCGTGGCGTAGGCGCGCACGCGCTGGGCCCCGTCGTTGGCGAGGAACAGCTTGCCCACCGACGTGAGGTGCAGCGGCGCGCGGCCGCCCACGGCGCGCACGACCTGCATGCCCGAGCGTTCGCTGTAGGTACGTTCGATGTAGACGATCTCGTCGCCCTGGCGCACTGACAGGTTGACCGGCTGGTGGGAGAGCTTGTGCAGCTCGCGCATGGGGCCGATGGCGGCCTCGCGCACGTCAAGGCGCGCCTTGACCAGGTTGCCCAGCTCCAGCAGGCGCATGCCCAGCCGGTAGCTGCCCGCCTCGGGGCGCTCGACGAAGCGGCCTTCGGCCAGGTCGTTGAGAATGCGGTGCGCCGTGGACGGGTGCAGCCCGGTGCGGGCGCTGAGCTCCTTCAGCGGCACCGGGTCGGTGTGCGCGGCCAGCACGTCGAGCAGCGCGTAGGCGCGTGCGAGTACCTGGATGGTGGGTCCGGAGCCGGCTGTCTTGGACATGGGATCGGCCTGGGGCTGTTGGGATCCCATTCTCGCATGGTGAAACCCGAAATCACCTTGCGATCCTGTCGGCGACTGTTTCTCGGAGCCTGGGTGGCAGACGGCGACTTGTGCCGCACGGACTCCTAGGCCGGCGCGGCCGCCGACTCGCCGGCGCGCACGGCGGCCTCCAGCGTGGCCGGGTACGGGCCGGCGACGTAGTCGCCCGCGGCACGCAGGCCGCGCAGGATGTGCATCGCCGGCCGCACGACGCCGGCCGTGCAGCGAAAGGTGGCGCGCTTGTCGGTGCGCACGCTGGCCACGTCGACGCGCTGGGCGTCGGCAATGTCGAAGTCGCGCCGGTATTGCGCGACGGCGGCCGCGGTGAGCGCGTCGATGCCGCGTTCGAGCCAGCGCCCGGCGGCGCTGACGACCAGCGTCACGCGATCGCCGTCGTCGGGCTGCGCGCCCAGCTTGAACGCGAACTGAGCGGGCGACCGCGCGTCGTCGCTGTGCAGCGCCAGCATGGGCGCGGGCCAGGCGCGGCGCGGCGCGGTCAGCGAGATCGTGACGATCGGCTCGTGGGCCAGCGCGGCGGCGGTGGCCGACCACGCGGGCGCCAGCGCTTGCGTCAGGCGCGCGGCCTCGGTGGCGGGGGTCGCGAGGATCACCTGGTCGAATGCGGTGCCGAAAGGGTCTGGCTCCGAAGGTGCCTGGCCCCGATCGCGTCGAGACTCGGTTCCACGATCAGGGTCATGCACCTTGGGAGCCAGACCCTCGCCTGCGGCTGCATTCGACGCCACCTGCCACCGCGCGCCGTCTTGCGCGAGCTTGGCGACGCGTGTGCGCAGGTGCACCTGCGCGCCATGCGCGCGCAGCCACGCGACGGCCGGCAACGGCAGCAGCTGCGGGAGCGGACGCTGCGGCAGGAGCAGGTCGGAGGCGTCGCGTGCGCCGAACAGGCTGTCGCGCATCACCGCCAGGAAGACCTCGGCGCTCGCCTCGGCCGACGACGTGTTGAGCGCGGCCACGCACAGCGGCTCGATGAGCAGGCGGTGGACGCGGGCGGTGGGCACGCGCCGCAGCAACTGGTCGA
Source organism: Vitreoscilla sp. (assembly GCA_014378125.1). Next base: position 3,909 of record JACMOG010000125.1, read on the forward strand.
CGGTCAGGCCGGGAGCGCAGCGGAATCCGCGCAGCTGCCACGCGAGCGACATCGCGACCGACGAGAGCTTGTCGGCCAGGCCGAAGCCGCGGGCGCCCGCGAGCGCGGCGCCGGCCGCCAGCAGGCGCGATCCCGACGGCGACAACGCGAAGCCGGCGCCGTCCGGATAGGTCACGCGCAAGGGCACGCGCAGGAGCGCGCGTTCCACGTCGACGCCCACGTCGCGCATCAGCGCCAGCGTGCGCGCGTAGCCGCCCAGCAGGATGTGCTGGCCGTTGTCGGTGGCGTCGTCGCCCGCGTCGTCGGAGCGGGCTCGGCCGCCCGGCATGCCAGCGGTCTCGAACAGCGTGATGCGGTGGCCCGCCTGCGTGGCGCGCACCGCCGCGGCGAGCCCGGCCCAGCCGGCGCCGACGACGGCGAGTTTCATGTCAACGGCCGCGCCACTGCGTCTGGCACGCTATCCACAGCTTGCGGATGGGCGTGAGCGAGATCCGCTGGTGCAACACCTGGAACCCGCCGGCCTCCACCTCGCGCAGCAGGCGGCGATAGATGTTGCCCACCATCAACGCCGGCACCTGGGCCTTGCGGTCTTCGGGCGGCAGCAGCGCCAGCGCCTCGTCGTACAGGCGGTGCGCCCGCTCTGCCTGGAACTTCATCAGCGCGGTGAAGCGGTCGCTGTAGCCCCAGGGCGCGTCGCGCTTGAGGATCTCGGCGGCCTTCACGTCGAACTGCTGCATCTCGGACATGGGCAGGTAGATGCGGCCGCGGCGCGCGTCGTCGCCCACGTCGCGGATGATGTTGGTGAGCTGCATCGCCAGGCCCAGCCGGTGCGCGAACGTCACCGTCTGCGCCTGCGTGCGGCCCATGATGTTGCTGGCCACCTCGCCGACGATGCCCGCCACCAGGTGGCAGTACTTCTGCAGGCCGGGGTAGTCGAGGAAGCGCGACTGCTCGAGGTCGGTCTGGCAGCCGGCGATGACGGCGTGCAGGTGGTCGGCGCGCACGCCGTAGTTGCCCGCGTGCGGCATCAACGCCTTCATCACCGGGTGGGTGGGGTTGCCGGCGAAGGCGGCGTCCACCTCGCGGCGCCACCAGTCGAGCTTGGTGGCGGCCACACCAGGATCCTGCACGTCGTCGGCGACGTCGTCCACCTCGCGGCAGAACGCGTAGAACGCGGTCATGGCCGCCCGGCGCGCGGGCGGCAGGAACATGAAGGCGTAGTAGAACGACGAGCCGCTTTTCTGCGCCTTGTCCTGGACGTATTGTTCGGGCGTCATGCGGGGCGCTTGGAGTCGGGAAGGGAAGGGCGCATGGTGAGGGCGCGGGCGCCCACGACCAGATGGTCGAGGCCATTCAGTCGGGGCCGGCGGGCGAAGCTCGCAAAGTTCATGGCGTCGATTTTCGCAAGAATTCGCAAGCCCCCCTGGACGACCACGCGAAGTTCCCATCCGACGCGTCCCGGCACGTCGAGCGCGATCGACTGGCCCTCGCGCATCAGCGCCTGTGCCCAGGCGCACAGGTCGCGCACGAGCGCGCGCGACGCGTCCGCGTGCGGGGACTGCAGGCAGGCCTCCACGCTGGTGCCGTGCGCCTGCGCATCGGCCAGCGGCACGTAGCGACGCCCGCGCGGCAGGTCGACGCTCAGGTCCTGCCAGAAGTTGATCAGCTGCAGCGCCGAGCACACGGCGTCGCTGCGCTGGAGCAGCAGGGGATCGTCGAGTCCGTGCAGGTGCAGCAGCAGCCGGCCGATCGGGTTGGCCGAGCGGCTGCAGTAGCGCAGCAGCGACGCGCGGTCGGCGTAGCCGGCGTGCCGGGTGTCTTCGTCGAAGGCGTCGAGCAGCGCGGCCAGCAGCGCCACGGGCAGGCGATGGCGCGCGATCATCGCAGCGAGCGGGTCGAACACGCCGGCCCAGCGTCCGGAGCCGGTCGTGCCGGCGGCGGCGTGCATCAGGTCGGCGCGGTAGTCGGCCAGCAGCGCCTGGCGCTCGGCGACGGGCGCGTCGCCCTCGTCGGCGATGTCGTCCGCCGTCCGCGCGCACCAATAGATGGCGCGCACGGGGGGACGCAGCTCGGGCGGGCACAGCCACGAGGCGACGGGGAAGTTTTCGTAGTGTTCGACGCTCACAGGCGGCGGATTGTGCCGTGCCGGGCGCCTGGCATGCGTTTTCGGGCGCCATTTCCAGTCGAGTTGTCCCTCGATCTCGAAATGAGTGGATTGACGAGCTGGCCGGCAATTCGTATATTACTGACTGACCGGTCAGTAACTACGAGCCACTCCCATGCCCCATCGCCACCCGCCCCGCCTTTTTTCGACCCCGCCGCGACGCGCCCTCCCTGCGTTGACCCTGGGGCTGTCGTTCGCGGCGGCGCTGGTGCTGGTGGCCTGCGGCAAGGAGCCCGCCACGGCCGAGCCGGTGCGCGCGGTGCGAACGATGACCGTGGGCCAGCTGTCGAGCGCCACCACGCGCGACTACGCCGCCGAGATCCATGCCCGCATCGAGTCGAAGCTGGCGTTCCGGGTCGGCGGCAAGATCACGCAACGTCCGGTCAACCTGGGCGACCGCGTGAAGGGCGGCCAGGCGCTGGCCCAGGTCGATCCGGCCGACCTGCGCTTCGGCCAGGACGCCGCGCGCGCCGGCCTCGCCGCCGCCCAGGTCAACTACGAGCAGACCGCGGCCGACCACAAGCGCTATGAAGACCTGCGCGCGCAGGGCTTCATCAGCGCCGCCGACCTGGATCGCCGCAACAGCGGCCTGCAGGCCGCCAAGGCGCAGTTCGACCAGGCGAAGGCGCAGTCCGGCATGCAGACCAACCAGGCGGCCTACGCCGCACTCACCGCGGACGCCCCCGGCGTCATCACCGCCGTCTACGCCGACGTGGGTGCCGTGGTGGGCGCCGGCACGGCGGTGCTGAGCCTCGCCCACGACGGCCCGCGCGACGTGGTGTTCGCGGTGCCCGAGGATCAGCTGCAGATATTCCGCAAGCTGCAGGGCAAGCCCGGCGGCGTCAGCGTGACGCTGTGGGGCGGCAGCGCCGCCATTCCCGCCACGATCCGCGAGGTGGCCGCGGCCGCCGACCCCGCGTCGCGCACGTTCCAGGTGAAGGCCGACGTGCCCGCCGGCGCCGCCGAGCTGGGCCAGACGGCCACGGTGCACGTCGAGTTGGCGCCCGCCGACGGCAAGCTGCGCCTGCCGCTGCAGGCCGTGGCCGGCAGCGGCAACCAGAGCCACGTTTGGATCCTCGACAAGGCCACGATGAAGGTGCACGAGCAGCCGGTGGTGGTGCTGCGCCCCGAGGGCGACAACCTGGTGCTGGACGGCGGCCTCAAGGCTGGCGACACGGTGGTGACCGCCGGCGCGCACGCGCTCAGTCCCGACCAGCAGGTGAGCCTGTACGTCGAACCGTCGAAGCGCTGAGGCCCGCGTGAACAACGAACAGACGCCGCCGACCCCCCATCCGGGCGAGGTCGAGGACACCAGCCGCTTCAACATCTCGCGCTGGGCGCTGCAGCACCCCCAGCTCACGCGCTACCTGATGATCGTGCTGATGCTGCTGGGCCTGGCCGCGTACTTCCAGCTGGGCCAGGACGAGGATCCGCCGTTCACCTTCCGCGCGATGGTGGTGCAGGCCTACTGGCCGGGCGCCAGCGCGCATGACATGGCCGAGCAGGTGACCGACAAGATCGAGCGCACGCTGCAGGAGGTGCCTTACTCCGACAAGATCCGCAGCTACACCAAGCCGGGCGAGTCGCTCACCATCCTGCAGCTGGCCGACTGGTCGCCGGGCCACGAGGTGCCCAACACCTGGTATCAGGCGCGCAAGAAGATCGGCGACATGCGTTCGACGCTGCCCGCTGGCGTCATCGGCCCGTTCTTCAACGACGAGTTCGGCGACGTGTACGGCTCCATCTACGCGCTGTCGGCCGACGGCTTCTCCGACGAGGAGCTGCGCGTGCGCGCCGAAGATATCCGCTCGCAGCTGCTGCGCGTGCACGACGTGGCCAAGGTGGAGCTGTTCGGTGTGCAGTCGCAGAAGATCTGGGTGGAGCTGTCGCAGAAGCGCGCCGCCGAGATGGGCGTCGACGTCAACGCCGTCATCACGCAGCTCAACGCGCAGAACACCGTGCAGGGCACGGGCGTGGTGGACGCCGGCACGCAGAACGTGCAGGTGCGCGTGGCCGGCGCGTTCCAGTCGGTGGACGCCATCCGCGCGCTGCCGATCCGCGTGGTCAACGCGGCCACGGGCCAGGCCACCAGCATCCGCCTGGGCGACATCGCCGACGTCAAGCGCGGCTACTCCGACCCGCCCGACGTGAAGGTGCGCGCCAACGGCAAGCAGGTGGTCGCCATCGGCATCTCCATGGCCAAGGGCGGCGACATCATCGCGCTCGGCAAGGGCCTGCAGGCGCAGGTGGCCGACGTGCGCCGGCAACTGCCGGTGGGCATGGAGCTCACGCAGGTGCAGGACCAGCCGCAGGCGGTGAGCCGCTCGGTGGGCGAGTTCGTGCGCGTGCTGATCGAGGCCATCGTCATCGTGCTGCTGGTCAGCTTCGTGAGCCTGGGCCTGCACTTCAACCCGATCCGCATCGACATCTGGCCGGGGCTGGTGGTGGGCATCACGATCCCGCTGGTGCTGGCGATCACCTTCGTCACCATGTACTACTGGGGCGTGGGGCTGCACAAGATCTCGCTGGGCTCGCTCATCATCGCGCTGGGCCTGCTGGTGGACGACGCCATCATCGCGGTGGAGATGATGGTGCGCAAGCTGGAGGAGGGCTACTCGAAGGAGCGCGCCGCCACGTTCGCCTACGAGGTGACGTCGATGCCCATGCTCACCGGCACGCTGATCACCGCCGCGGGCTTCCTGCCCATCGGGCTGGCCAAGTCGATGACCGGCGAGTACACGTTCGCCATCTTCGCGGTCACGTCGGCCGCGCTGCTGATCTCGTGGGGCGTGTCGGTGTACTTCGTGCCTTACCTGGGCGCGCGCCTGCTGCATACGCGGATCAAGGCAACAGGTTCCAAGCTGGAGGGGGCTGGCCCCGAACGGGGCCAGACCCCTGTCACTCACGAAGCCTTCGACTCGGCGTTCTACATCCGCTTCCGCCGCGTGATCGCGTGGTGCCTGCGCCATCGCTGGATCACCATCGGTGCCACCATCGCCACTTTCGTGCTCGGCCTGGTGGGCATGGGCCTGGTGCAGCAGCAGTTCTTCCCCGACTCGAGCCGGCCCGAGATCCTGGTCGACCTGTGGCTGCCCGAGGGCGCCACCATCCAGCAGAGCGAGGCGTCGGCCAAGCGCTTCGAAGCGCGGTTGCTGAAGGAGCCGGGCGTGAAGTCGGTCACCACGTGGGTGGGCAGCGGCACGCCGCGCTTCTACCTGCCGATGGACCAGGTGTATCCGCAGAGCATCGTCAGCGAGGCCATCGTGGAGCCCGTCGACCTGAAGGTGCGCGAGAGCCTGCGCAAGAAGCTGCCGGCCATGATGGCCGCCGAGTTTCCCGAGTTGCGCACCCGCGTCAAGCTGCTGCCCAACGGGCCGCCGGTGCCGTACCCGGTGCAGTTCCGCGTGATGGGACCCGACTCCGACCAGGTGCGCAAGTGGGGCGACGAGGCCAAGGCCGTGCTGCGCGCCAACGAACACATGCGCGGCGTCAACGACAACTGGAACGAGAACGTGCTGGCGATGCGTCTGGCGATCGACCAGGACAAGGCGCGCGCGCTGGGCGTATCGACGCAGGCGATCGCGCAGGCGACGCAGACGCAGTTCTCGGGCTCGAC
>JACMOG010000126.1 GCA_014378125.1 Vitreoscilla sp.
CCCTGCCCCTGCGTGGGAATGCGCTTCAGGATCGTGCCGGACGTGTCGAGCACCAGCAGCTCGTTGGTGGTCGCGTTGGAGGCGGTCAGCACCAGCGGGCCGTGCGACGAGCCTTCGGCGGACGCCGCGGTGGCGGTGCCGAGCAGCAGGACGGCGGCCGCGGCGGCCGTCAGGATTCGTTCGATCATCGTGTCTCTCCTGGAGGTTGAGTGGCGCCGGCCGGCATCGCGGCGGCGCGCTGCGTCCGGTTCGTGGCCGCAGCCTCCATTGGTCGGGAACGGGTGTGATCTCTTACACGATCCTGCAACTTTACATACCCTACCCCGTATACGGGCGGGCAACGCGAACCGGTGCGACGCGGACGTCTGAATACCTCCACCAACGTCTGTCGCCACCGGCTCCCGATCCTTACACCGGGACGAGCGTCTCTACGTTGGTGGTCACCTGCGCCGGTGCCAGCCGTCCAGGAACGCCAGCGTCACCGCCGCCTCGTTGGTCTCGGCCAGCCCGCTGGCGAACAGCGCCACGGCGTCGGCGTTGAACTCCTCGGCGCCGGCCAGGTCGCTGAGGCTGCGGAACGCGATGTAGGGAATCGAATTGGCGTAGGCCACGTGGGCCAGCGCGGCCGTCTCCATCTCGAAGGTCTCGGCGTGCAGCTGCTCGAACAGGTAGCTGCGGTATTGCGGGTTGGCGAGGAAGGCCGTGCCCGACACGCCGCGGCCGCCCACGATCACCTGCGGCGTGGCCTTGACGCACAGCGCGGGGTCGGGCTCGCCGCCGGGCGTCTTCATCGCCTTGGGCCCGCAACGCGCCAGCACGGGGTGGATCTCGCGCGCGACGGCCAGCATCGCCGCGTCCACCGGATAGTCGAAGCGGAACTCGCCGCCCGGCGCGTTGGCCGCGGTCATCACGAAGTTCTCGCGCATGAACAGCCCCGTGGGCACCGTGCCCGCCGCGGTGGACAGGCTGAACGGCGGCACGGGCTGGCCGTCGGCGCTGGCCAGCTTCAGGCCCAGGCACGACACGTCGGCCGCCTTGCCGCAGGTGGACGGCAGCACGCTGTCGCGGTTCCAGAACACCTCCAGCGGCATCGCCCAGCGGTCGGGCACGATCACGTCGCCCACGTGGTGCGCCGGGTTCACGCCGCCCGCGATGCCCGACATCACCAGGCGCTGCACCTTGAAGTGATCCAACATCAGCTGCGTGACCATGGCGGAGTTGATCATGCTCACGCCGCTGAGGACGATGACGACGGGCACGCCGCGCAGCACACCCGTGGTGAAGCGGTTGCCGTTGATCGTGAACGTGTGCGGCGAGCGCGTCTGCCCCACCAGGATGTCGGCCTCCTGCCCGAAGGCCGAGACGATGCCCACGCGGGGGGTGCATTCGGTGAGGCAGGCGGGTCGAACCCGGGCGGCGGACGCCGACGCGGCACCGGCCGCGAGCAACGCGGCGGCGATCAAGGTCTTCACGGGAATCTCCAGGAAAAGGGGGGGCGCGCGGGGCTCGAGTCCCGCACGGCCGCAGGTCGCCCACTATCTCAGAACGTCGCCTTGAACTGCACGCCGAAGGTGCGCGGGTCGTTGACGAACCCGGTGAGGTTGTTGAAGTCGATGGCGCCCGTCACCCGGACCTGGTTGGTGATGTTGCGCACGAACGCGGCCACCTCGTACTTGCCGTCCTGCCAGTCGTAGCCGGTGCGCAGGCCGCCGATGGTCAACTCCTTGCCGGTGAACTCCTTGGACTCGTGCAGGAAGAAGTCGACCTTGCTGCGGTACGACCAGTCGGTGTAGACGAAGGCCTCGCCGTTGCCCACCGGCATGCCGTAGCGCGCGGTGAAGTTGAACACGTACTTGGGCGCCTGCGGCAGCGGGTTGCCGTTGATCTGGGCGGTGCCGTCCGAATTGAGGGGGTTGGTGACCGTGCAGATCGGAATGACGGTCGGCGTGGTCTGGAAGTTTCCGCACGTGGCCACGGACAGGCCCGGATCCTTGATCTTGGTGAAGTTGTAGCTGCCGTTCAGGGTCACCAGCAGCGAGGGCATCAGGTAGGCGTCCAGGTTGAACTCGACGCCCTGGCCCTCCACCTTCTTCGCATTGATCAGGTGGGACCCGTTGGTGTCGCCGCCGACCGCCGTGAGTTGCTGGTCCTTCACGTCGTAATGGAAGACGTCGGCCGACACGCGTGCGCGGCGGTCGAAGAGGTCGGCCTTCACGCCGAGCTCGTACGACTTGTTCGACTCGGGCTTGGCATAGGTCAGGTAGCCGAAGTCCGATGCCGGGAAGATGCTGGACGCCCGGAAGCCGGTCGCCACACGAGCGTAGATGTTCGCGTTGGACGTCACGGCGTACGTGCCGCTCAGGTCCCAGTTGGTGCGCGAATCCTTGGTGCCCTTGCCCAGGCCCTGGCTGGCGTCGACGCCGTCGTCGCTGATCGGGATCGTCTCGAGCGTCTTGCGATCCTGCGTGTAGCGAATGCCGCCGCGCAGCCTGAAGTCGGATGTCACCTGGTAGCCGGCCGACGCGAACGCGGCCCACGCGTTGTTGACCTGCGTGGCGTCGACCTCGGTGGAGGGACCGCCGAACAGCGTGTCGTAGGACAGGCTGTCGATCTGGTACTTCTCCTTGTAGAGGTACACGCCGGCCTGCCACGACAGCGCGCCGGCGTCGGCGTGCTCCACGCGGAACTCCTGGCTCAGCTGCGAGTGGCCTTTCAGCGCGTCGGAGGTCTCGTCGGCGAACGGGATGACGCCGGGCCCCATCGGCGGGTCGTAGGCGGCGCCATAGCCGCCGTCGACGTCGCCGCGGCTGAACGCGTGCACGTGTTCCCAGCCGGTGATCGAGCTGAGCGCGTAGTTGCCCAGCGTCCAGCGCAGCTTGGCGCTGGCGCCGCTGGAGTTGAGCGACTGCTTGTTCTGGCCGTCGAACGACACTTGGTACGGATCGAAACCGCCCACCAGGTCGTTGGTGCCCGGCTTGATGATGTTGGCGCGGAACAGGCGCGCGGTGCCGTGCAGGTCGCGCCCGTGCACGTTGAACAACGCGCTGAAGGTACCCGTCGGCTTGTACAGCAGTTGCAGGCGCAGCGCGTCGTCGTCGTAGCCCTCGGAAGGCGACGGCTCGCAACATTCGGGCCGGTCGAACTTCGTATGAACCTGGCAAATCACTTGAAGTTGACGACGCAAGCCATTGATTCTCTGACCGCGTCAATTTATCCAAAGCTTTAAGAAGCGAATCTAGTTCATTGTTTTCAAATAGCTTTTGGAATGACTTTTCCAGGCTTGTGGAGTTTCGACCTTGTTCAGGAATGCATTTCCGTTATTTGTGGACATTTGAGAATAATTTACCCAACATTCGTCGATAACATGAATCCTGTGCTGTGATCCCGGAGCCCGGACGCCATGGAAATCTATCTCGATGCCAATGCCACCACCCCCGTCCTCGCTCAGGCCCGGCACGCCGCCCTGGCCGCGATGGCCGACGACTTCGGCAACCCGAGCAGCGTCCACAGCACCGGGCTGCGCGCACGCTCGCTGATCGACGACGTCCGCGCCCGCGCCCGTCGCGTGCTGGGCGCGCCCACCGGACGCCTGCTGTTCACCAGCGGCGCCACCGAGGGCATCCAGACCGCGGTGCTGTCCGCGCTGGTGGCCCTGCGCCAGCGCCGCGAGGCCGGCGAGGCCATCCCCTCGCTGCTGCTGTACGGCGCCACCGAGCACAAGGCGGTGCCCGAATCGCTCCGCCACTGGAACGCGCTGCTGGCGCTGGGACTGCGGGTGGAGCCCATTCCGGTGGACCCCGACGGCCGCCACGACCTGGCCTGGCTGCGCGAACGGGCGCCGCGCGCCGGGCTGGTGTGCACGATGGCCGCCAACAACGAGACTGGCGTGGTGAGCGACCTCGACGGCATCGCCCTGGCCTTGGCCGGCAGCCCGGCGCTGTGGCTGGTGGACGGCGTGCAGGCGCTGGGCAAGCTGCCCCTGCGACTGGCCGAGCGCCGCATCGACTACGCGCCGTTCTCCGGCCACAAGCTCTACGCGCCCAAGGGCATCGGCCTGCTCTACGTGCGCGACGGCGCGCCGTTCACGCCGCTGATGGCCGGCGGCGGGCAGGAAAGCGCGCAGCGCTCCGGCACCGAGAACATGGCGGGCGTGGCCGCCCTGGGCGCCGTGCTGGCGGCGCTGGAAGACGGCGGCACCTTCGCCGAGCCGGCCACGTTGCGCGGCTGGCGCGACCGCCTCGCGGCGGCGCTGGTCGACGCGTTCCCGGCGCTGGTGTTCAACGCCCCGCCGGCGCTGTGCCTGCCCACCACGCTCAACTTCTCGGTGCCAGGACTGGGCTCCAAGCTGTTGCTCGACCTGTTCGACGCGGCCGACGTGCGCGTCAGCGGCGGCTCGGCCTGCAGCGCCGCCAAGGCCCAGCCCAGCGACGGGCTGCTGGCGATGGGGTTGCCGGACTGGCAGCCCGCATCGGCCGTGCGGTTGTCGTTCGGCGCAGCCGCCGACGAGGCGTTCATCGCCGAGGCCTGCGAGCGCATCCGGGCCTGCGGACGCTCGCTGCGCGAGAGCTGTCTCGTGCCCAGCGAACCCAAGGCGCTGCCGCCCGGCGGCCTCACGCGCTTCATCGTCGACGGCGCCTGCTGCTACCTGCTGGCCGACGCCGCCAGCCGGCGCTGCGTCGTCATCGATCCGCTGCCCGAACTCACCGCGCGCCTGGCCGATCTGCTGCACTGCCAACGCTACACGCTCTCCGCGGTGCTGGACACCCATAGCCACGGCGACCACGCCTCGTCCGCGGGCGACCTGCGCGCCGCGCTGGCCGACCTGTCGGACGACGTCGGTCCGCTCGACGCGCTCGGCTGGCCGCAGGATGCCCGCGAACTGGCCCTCGGCACGCTGGTGCTGACGCGGCTGGCGCTGCCGGGACACACGCTCGACTCGACCGCCTACCTGCTCCACGACGCCGCCGGCCTGCGCGCGGCCTTCGTCGGCGACACCGTGATGCCCGGCGCGCTGGGCCGCAGCGACTTCGCGCAAAGCGCGCCGCTCGCCTTCGGCGCGTCGCTGCTCAAGCTGGCCCAGGTGGTGGGCTCGGCCACCCTGCTGTTGCCCGGCCACGACTATGACGCCCGCTCCGCCAGCCCCCTGGCCACCGAGCGCCGCGCGCAACCGCTGCTGGCGCGCGTGCTGGGCGGCGGCCTGGACGCGGCGGGC
>JACMOG010000127.1 GCA_014378125.1 Vitreoscilla sp.
CGATGCGCGCGAGGGCTTCCTGCGGCGTGGCCTCGGGCCACAGCTCGGTCAGCGCGGCCGTGCCGTAGTCGGCCTCGGCGGCCGGCTGGGGCAGCACGTTGATGCCGATGCCGATGACCGCGGCGCGCTGCGCGCCCACGGACACCGACTCGATGAGGATGCCGCCGAGCTTGCGGCCCAGGCGCGGCGCCCGGCCGTCGGGCACGTCCGTCTCGGCCAGCAGCAGGTCGTTGGGCCACTTCAGGCCCAGCCGGCGGCCCCCCGGATCGAGCGCCTCGGCCACGGCCAGCCCGACCGCCAGCGACAGCCCCGACCAGTCGGCGCGCACCAGCGGCAGCGCCAGCGAGAAGGTGAGCGACGAGCCCGGCGTGGAGTGCCAATGGCGTCCCAGGCGGCCTCGCCCGGCCGTCTGGTCGATGGCCACCAGCAACTGGGGGAACAGGTCGTTGACCCGTCCCTCGCGGCGATCGCCGGGCAGCCGCGACGCGTTGCGCAGCCGATCGGTGAGCTCGCTGTTGGTGGAACCCATGGACTGCACGACCTCGATCGACAGCCCGGGCAGCAAGGGAACCAGGGCCTGCCACAATGCCTCGGCGCCCCAGTGCGGGCGCGCGGAACTCGCCGGATGGCGAGAAGAGGCCTGTGGATCGGTCATGGATGTTGGAAAAGGGAGAGCCGGCGGCGGTGGCCGCGACTGCTCATCGTTTCGGGGAAAGCATGGTGCCACGGCAACCGCGCGTGCCGCAGCGGCACTCGAAGCGCTTCTTCACCGCGGCCGTGTAGCGTTCGTCGATCACGAGTCCGTAGTCGTAGAACAGCTCGTCGCCGGCCTTGATGGGCTTGCGGGCGGTGATGAAGATGCGGCCGTCCACTTCGTCGGCCACGCAATTGGGCGTGCAGGCGTGGTTGATCCAGCGGGCCGCGTTGCCGCCCACGTTGGCGTCGAGCACCCAGCCGTCGTCGACGTGGAAGTAGAAGGTATGGTCGGGTTGCGACGGATCGTGCGGGTGGCGATCCAGAGCGTGTTCCCATGTGATGCGTTCGCCGAGGTACTCGATCAGGACCTCCCCCTTGGCGATGTCGCGTGCGGCGAAGACGCCCTTGCCATGCACGCCGCTTTTGCGTACCTGGATGCGGCGACCGGCGGGAACGGTATGGTTTTGCGCTTGCAGCTTGGACGTCATTCGGTACATTGAAATTGTGGGCGCGCGCGTGTACGTGTGTGCAGGCGCGCGAGAGATGCATTTTATGCAGGGCTTTTCGAGGCCCCGCGGTTCCAAGGTAAATAAATGACAAAGACTCTGATCATTGCGGAAAAGCCGAGCGTGGCGCAGGACATCGTCCGTGCGTTGACGCCCACCGCAGGCAAGTTCGAGAAGTTCGCCGAGTATTTCGAGAACGATCGCTACGTCGTCACGTCGGCGGTGGGCCACCTGGTGGAGATCAAGGCGCCCGAGGAGTTCGACGTCAAGCGGGGCAAGTGGAGCTTCGCCAACCTGCCCGTGATCCCGCCGCATTTCGACTTGGCGCCCATCGACAAGGCCAAGACGCGCCTGAACGCGGTGGTCAAGCTGGTGCGCCGCAAGGACGTCACCGAGCTGATCAACGCCTGCGACGCGGGCCGCGAAGGCGAGCTCATCTTCCGGCTCATCGCCCAGTACGCCGAGCCGGCGCGCGGCAAGATCGACAAGCCCGTGCGTCGCCTGTGGCTGCAGAGCATGACGCCCCAGGCCATCCGCGACGGCTCCGACCACCTGCGCCCCGACAAGCAGATGCTGCCGCTGGCCGACGCGGCGCGCTGCCGCTCCGAAGCCGACTGGCTGGTCGGCATCAACG
>JACMOG010000128.1 GCA_014378125.1 Vitreoscilla sp.
AACGGCGCGAATTCGAATTGTTCGAGTTCGGCGAGCGGCTTGTCGACCCGTGGCAGGTCGCGGTGCGAGTCGACGTGGGTGTCGCCGTGGCCGGGGAAGTGCTTGACGCAGCAGGCCACGCCCTCGGCCGCGCTGCCGGCCATCCAGGCCATCGCCAGTTCGGTGGCGCGCTGCGGCTCGGCGCCGAACGAGCGCTCGGCGATGACGGGGTTGTGCGGGTTGTTGTTCAAGTCGAGCACGGGCGCGAAGTTCCAGTTGATGCCCAGCGCGCGCACGGCGCGCGCGACGGCGGCGCCCACTTCGCGTGCGAGCACCGCGTCGTCGGCGGCGCCCAGGCCCATCGCGGCCGGCGGCGCCGGCACCCACAGCGCGCGCACCACGGCGCCGCCTTCCTGGTCGATGCCGATCAGCGCTTCGGGGCCCATCACGGCGCGCAGATCGGTCACGAGGCGCGAGAGCTGCTCGGCGTTGACCATGTTCCCGCGGAACAGGCAGACGCCGCGCACGCGGTGCTCGCGCAGGAAGTCGGCGGTGGCCGCATCGAGCTCGGTGCCCGGGAAGCGGATCATGATCAATTGGCCGGCGATTTGTTTGCTTGTTTGGTTCATGTGAGTCTGGTTCATTTGACTGCTCCCTCCATGCCGCGCATGAAGAATCGTTGAGTGAAAAGGAAGGCGGCGAGCGTGGGCAGGATCGCCAGCACGGTGCCCGCCGCGATGACGCGGGTGCTGCTGCCGAAGGTGCCGCGCAAGTACAGCACGCCCACGGACAGCGGGAATTGATCGGGTTTGCTCATGACGATGGACGGCCAAATGTAGTCGTTCCAGGCCTCCACCGCCGTCAGGATGCCGACCGTGGCGAGCCACGGCGCGATCAGGGGCAGCATGATCTTGCTGAAGATGGTCCATTCGGAGGCGCCGTCGACGCGCGCGGCGTCGATCAGGTCTTGCGGCACTTCCTCGAACGCCTGCTTGAGCAGCACGATGGCGACCGCCGTGACGAGGTTCGGCAGGATCACGCCGCTGTAGGTGTCGACCAGGCCAAGCTTGGTCACGGTGATGAAGTTGACGAGGAAGTTGACCTCGGACGGCAGCACCAAGGTGGCGAGGATCAGGCCGAACACCAGGCCCCGTCCGCGAAAGCGCATGCGCGCGAGCGGGTAGGCGGCCAGCGCGCACAAGGCCAGCTTCCAGAACACCGTGCAGGCGGCGATGAGCACCGAGTTCTTGAAGAAGGCGAACACGGGGATCGCGCGGAATACGGCGGCAAAGTTATCCAGCGACGGGTCGCGCGGCCAGAAGGTGGGCGGGAAGGCGAAGATGTTGCCCGTCGTGGAGACGGCCGTGACGAGCGTCCACCAGAACGGGAACACGCACAGCAGCGCGAGCAGGCAGAGGATCACGTAATGGACGGCGCGCGTGCGCATGCGGCCCCCTGCCATCAGCGTGCCTTCGGTTTCAGGTAGCGCAGGCACACCAGCGCGATGGCGATGCAGATCAGCGAGACCACCATGGAGGCGGCCAGCGCGCGCGGCAGCTTGAGGTGCTTGAGGCCCTGGTCGTAGGCGTAGTAGAGCGCCGTGAAGGTGGAGTTCATCGGGCCGCCTTGCGTGAGCACGTCGACCTCCTGGTAGGCCTTGAGCGCGCCGAGCACCGACAGGATCGTGCAGACCGCGATCGTCGGCCGCAGCATCGGCACGGTGATGCGCCAGAACTGCTGCCAGCGGTTGGCGCCGTCGAGCGTGGCTGCTTCCTGCACGTCGGCGGGGATGGCCTGCAGCGCGGCCAGGTACATGACCATATTACAGCCGAGACCCCGCCACAGCGACACGAACATCACCGACATCAGAGCGAGCGCGTCGTCCGACAGCCAGCCCACGGGC
>JACMOG010000129.1 GCA_014378125.1 Vitreoscilla sp.
CAGCAGGCCCGCGAACGCGCCGGAGGCCACCGCCACGATGGCCAGCGGGCCGAGCGGCCGCAGCAGCGTCTCCACCATGCGCGAGCGCTGCATGGCGCTGGCGCCGGCATACAGGCGCGAGGCGAGGCTGGCGGCGCGCGATTGCTCGCCGGGCTGGCGCGTGCGGATGCCGAGCGCCATCGCCCGCCGGGTGACCTCGGCCTCCAGGGCCGTGTCGATGTCATTGTCCATGGGCCGCGCTCCGCCTTGTGTCGTGCACGGATGGAGTGGCCCGGCGAGCGCCGGTTCCGCGCCGGCGCGTATGCCAATGTAAAAGGCGCACGGCCAGCGACGCGCGGCGGGCCTGGCGTTCAGAACGTGTAGGTGCCTCCGAGCGTGATCATCGGGCCGACCGCGCCATCCTGGTGGTACGACGGGTTGTACGGCGCGCCGCCTTGCTCCGCGCCGTTGCCCGGGGCGCCGAAGGTCTGCAGGTCGTAGGGCGCCTTCTTGTTCAGGAGGTTGGTGACGCCGGCATGCAGCTGGAGGTGGGTGTCCACGTTGTAGCGCGCGACGACGTTGAGCTCGGTGAACGAGCCCACGTGGCAGAAGCGCGACGGCGGTTGTACGACCGTGTTGGAATTGGGATCCCGCGGGAACACGCTGGACAGCGCCGTCGCGCAATCGCTGATCTGCTCGCTCGGATCGAGCACGCTGTAATGCGAGATGTAGTTGACGGTGCCCGCGATCTCGAACGGACCCTTGCCCCAGGTAAGCGTGAAGGCGCCGCGTGTGCGCGGTGTGCCGGTGTCTTCCGAAACGAATGCCGGCCCGTGCGTACCCGCCAGGTGGAACTTGCCCGACGCCGTGGTCAGGTCGTACTGCAGCATGTAGCTGACCTGGACCTCCGCCTTCAGCTGGCCGGCCTCGTGCAGGTCGTATTTGCCGACGAGGTCGAGGTCGACGCCCGACGTGGTGGTGGTGTTCGCGTTGATGAACGGGTAGGTGTCGTAGAGGATGTTCTGCGACGAGTCGCGATAGATGATGGTGCCCAGCGCCGCCGCGTCGTCCAGGCCGGTCTGGCCCAGCTGGCCCACCGAGATGATCTGGTTGCGGATGGTGATGTGGTAGTAGTCGAGGGTGGCCGAGTACGTCTTGTTGGGCTCGAAGATCGTGCCGATCGTGAACGACGTCGACTTCTCGGGCTTGAGGTGCGGCGCCGACAGCTGCAGCTCCTGCAGCGCGATGTCGCACGGGTTGATCATGCCTTGGGGCAGGTTCGGCAGCGGGGCGCCCAGCGGATTTGCCGGACTTGTCGGGCAGTACACCGGGTCGCGCAAGTTGCCGACGAACCCCGACGTGGAGCCGGCGTCGCCCACCTCCGCCGGATTCGGCGCGCGGAAGCCCTTGCTGAACGTGCCGCGCAGCGTGAACTCCTGCACCGGCGTGAACTTGAAGCCGGCCTTCGGCGTGGCCGAGGTGCCCGTGGTGTCGTAGTGGTCGACGCGTCCGGCGAGGTCCAGCTCGAGTTGCTTCGTCACCGGCGCCACCAGTTCGGCGTACGCGGCGCTGACTGTCTGCTTGCCCTTGGCGAACGAGTAGATCCCGATCGCCTGCGAGCCGTTGACGAACGATTGGGGGAACAGCTCCTTCAGGTCGCGGTGGGTGAAGTCGGCGCCGACGCCCAGGCCGAGGTCGCCGCCCGGCAGCGTCGCCAGCGTGCGGTTGGCGCGCGCGCTGACGAAGGTGAGCGAGTTGGTGGATGTCGACGACGCATTCGGCGCGACCGTGGCGAGCACGGCCGCCGAGTTGCTGCCATCGACCAGGTAGCTGCCGTTGTCGAGGGCGTCCTGCAGCGCCGGGAAGTCGATGTAGTGGTGGAAGCTGGCCTTCGTGCCGACACGCGTGAAGCCGACAGAGCCGTTCAGGTCCCACTCGCCGATGGAGCCGGCCAGTTCCGCGACGGCGCGGTACGAGGTGGAGACGACCGTCTGTTCCAGCGGGCCGATGTCGCGGAAGTCGTAGACCAGCGGCGCGGTGTCGCCGGTGGTGTTGCCGGGGTAGTTCGCGGGAACGGTCAGCACGAACGGAAAGCTGTGGGGGAAGGCGGGCGTGGGCGCCGATCCCGGGCCGAAGTGGAACAGGTTCAGTCCGCCGCCATTGCCGCCGATGCCCACGCCCGTGGCCGCCGCGTTGTTGTACAGCCCCACCTGGTGCGCTTCGCTGCGCCGCATCGAGCCTTGCAGGTTGGCCTGCCAGCCGCCGGCCAGGCTCTTCGTGTAGCGGCCCATCACGTCGAGGTTCGTCGTGGACGGCGACAGGGTCTGGTGCGGATTGCTGTAGCCGCACTGGTCGGCCTGGGCCTGCGCCGATGTGCACCCGGGGTAGAAGTCGACCGGCTTGCTGTTGGCGTCGAGCAGGTAGCCCGTGCCGCTGCCGGCGCCGCTCGAGGCGCCCGAGGGCGCGCCGCCCGCGCCGGTCAGGACGCCGACCTGCCCGGAGGTGTCGGTAGGGCCCGTGCCCTGCGTCAGGTTGGCGCCCCCATACGGCGTCCAGTCGGTGCGCGCCAGGTACGGGCGGCTTTTCAACAGGATCGAGTTCGCATGGCGTGCCTCCACCGAGATGTACGCGTTCTGGCCGTCCTTGTCGAGGCTGCCCCAGCCCGTGGTGATGCTGGCGTGCTGCGTGGCGCCGTCGCCGTGGCTGCTCAGGCCCGTCTCGGCGCTCATCGTCAGGCCCGTGAAGGTCTTCTTCAGGATCACGTTGACGACGCCCGCGATGGCGTCGGAACCGTAGACGGCCGACGCGCCGTCCTTGAGCACCTCGATGCGCTCGATCGCGTCGATGGGGATCGACGAGATGTCGACGAAGTCGCGCTCGCCGTCGTCGGGCATCGGGTACGAGGCCATGCGATGGCCGTCGATCAACACCAGCGTGGCGCCCACGGTGAGGCCGCGCAGGGCGACGCCGCTGCCGCCCGCCGCGAACGCGCTGGGGGCCGATTGCGACAGCGAGCCCATGTTGTTCGCCGTGATGTTGTGCAGCACGTCGCCGATGCTGGTGTAGCCGGAGTTCTTGATGTCCGCGGCCGTCAGCACCTGCACCGGGCTGGGCGTCTCGCTGTCGGTGCGGCGCACGTTCGAGCCGGTGACCACCACGGTCTGCGCGGCCGGCGCGGCCGGGGCGTCCTGGGCCAGGACGGCGGCGTGGAGGAACCAGGCCGGCAAGGCGAGCACCAGGCGCGTCGGTCGCCAGGCGGGTACGGACGGACGGCGTGCGGAAGAACGGGCGCGATAAGACATGAGCGTTCCTTGTTGTGGCGGGATCTGTCGGGAAACGGGAACTCAGCGTTCCGTCTTGAACGACGTGAACGTGCGGGTGCGCTGGCGGCGGACGTCGGGGCTGAGCGCGTCGGCCACGCCGACCATGCCGGCGATCTCCGTGGTCGTGGGGAACACGGTGTGGTCGTTGGCGATGTCGGGGGCGATGAAGCGCTTCGACTCGGGATTCGGGTTCGCGTAGAACACCTTGCTCGTCAGCGCCGCGTCCACCTCGGGCCGCAGGATGTAGTTGATCCACTTGAGCGCGTTACCCGGGTGCGGCGCGTCCACGGGGATGGCCATCACGTCGAAGAACAGCAGGCCGCCGGTGGACGGCATCAGCACGCGGATGTCCTGCTTCGTCTTGCTCTCCACCGCGCGGCGGCGGGCGATGTTGATGTCGCCCGACCAGCCAAGGGCCACGCACACCTGGCCGTTGGCCATGTCGTTGATGTAGCCCGACGAACTGAACAGCGTGACCGAGGGGCGCACGGCGCGCAGCAGGTCCAGCGCCTTCTTGTAGTCGGCCGGGTCGGCGCTGTCGATCGGCCGGCCCAGGTAGTGCAGCGCCGCGGGAATCACCTCGTCGCCGGAGTCGAGGAACGACACGCCGCAGGACTTCAACCTGGCGGCGTACTGGGGCTTGAACAGCAGGTCCCAGGCGTTGTCGGGCATCGGCAGCGTGCCGAGAGCCGCCTGCACCTTGGCCACGTTGATGCCGATGGTGGTGAAGCCCCACAGCCAGTCGACCACGTGCGCGTTGCCGGGATCGATGCGCGCCAGCTGCGCGGCGATGGCCGGGTCGACGTTCTTCAGGTTCGGCAACCGCGACTTGTCCAGCGGCGCGTACAGCTTGTTCTGGATCTGCAGGCGGGCCCAGCTGGACGACGGCACGACGATGTCGTAGCCGGTGCGGCCCGCCACCAGCTTCGAGTGCAGGATCTCGTTGCTGTCGAAGTTGTCGTAGTGGACCTTGATGCCGGTTTCCTTCTCGAAGTTTTTCACCGTGTCGTCGGCGATGTAGTCGGACCAGTTGTAGATGTTGAGGACCTTCTCCTCGTCGGCCGCCCGCGCGGCGGCGCCCGCCAGCGCCAGGGTGGCCGCGACGGCGAGCAGGTTCAGGGTGCGCGAGAGCGACTTCATGGAGGGCCTCCTTCGGTGGGTGCTTGCGACATGCAATCGCAAGTTGTGAGCCTGTCGGCCCGGAAATTACCCCGCGCGGAGCCCTTCGCGGCGCGGATTCATGTTGGCGACAGCTTGGGCGGCCCGGGCCGCGAGACGCGACACCATGGCATCCGCCACCCGGCGCTGATGCGTTGCGGGAATGCCTAACTGGTCATTTCAGGGGACGGATTTGACGGCCACGACCGCTCGTGGCGGCCATCGCCTTCCTTGCCGTCGATTTGCGTGCACCGGGTGGTGCATCGGAAGAGTCACTGCCGATTCGGGCGGGCGCGGACGATCCGCGTTTGCGTCGGGATCACGAATCGAATGTAGCGAAGGCGACGCACAATGTGCTTGCTGACACGCGCAGGGTTAGCCCGATAAAAAGCAATAAAATTGCGTAATGACGATAGATTTTGATATGACGTGCGAGGCGTAAGCCGATCGATGCAATTTACAGCGAAATCGCGTGGTGGATTCGACTTGCACCCCGAAGGGCGCAACCCGGTCCAAATCGGTGCGAAGGCATTTTCTCAGGACAGCGAGCCGAGTAGTCACGGCCGGGCTCATCGGTTGCCCTCTGCCCTCGTCGATTCAACCGCTTCGAGGATCCCTCTTGCAATCTCCGGCCTGGCAGCAGGGCGTGCTCGACCCGCAGGGGCCGATCGCTGACGCGCAGCGCACGATCCTGGGCAACGCCAGCGTGATCATGCTCGCCGTGGTGGTGCCGGTGATCCTGATGACGCTCGCGTTCGCGTGGTGGTTTCGCTCCGGCAACCGCTGGGCGCGGCGCGATCCCGACTGGGCCTACTCCGGCCCCATCGAGGTGACCGTGTGGGCCATCCCCACGCTGGTGGTGCTGTTCCTGGGCGGCATCGCCTGGATCGGCTCGCACGACCTCGACCCCGCGCGCCCCATCGCCGGCAAGGCCGCGCCGCTGCAGGTGCAGGTGGTGTCGCTGGACTGGAAGTGGCTGTTCATCTACCCAGGGCAGGGCGTGGCGACGGTCAACGAGCTCGTCGTTCCGGCCGGCGTGCCGCTGCACTTCACGCTGACTTCGGCGAGCGTGATGAACACCTTCTTCGTGCCGCAGCTCGGCAGCATGATCTACACCATGAACGGCATGGCGAGCCAGCTCTGGCTGCA
>JACMOG010000130.1 GCA_014378125.1 Vitreoscilla sp.
CCCACGCGGCTCACGCCCGCGGGCGAGACGTTCCACGGCCAGGCGCTGGAGGTGCTGGGCAGCCTGCAGGCCACGCGCAACATGATGCGCGGGCTGCAGGCCGGCGGCGCCGACATGATCGAGTTCGCCGTGCCGCACACGCTCGCGTTCACGTTCTTCCCCACCTGGCTGATGGACCTGCGCAAGCGCTTCGGCGAGATGAAGAGCCGCCTCATCGCGCTCAACGTGCACGACGCGGTGATGCGCCTCACGGAAGGCAGCTGCGACCTGCTGGTGGCCTACCACCACGCGTCGCAGCCACTGCAGCTGAGCCCCGACCGCTACGAGA
This sequence comes from Vitreoscilla sp., assembly GCA_014378125.1. The sequence continues at coordinate 329 of JACMOG010000130.1, forward strand.
TGCTGAGCCTGGGCCAGGAGACGCTGGCGCCGTACGCCAAGGGCGGCGCCGACGGCCAGCCGCTGTTCCGCCTGGCCACCACCGGCAACGCGCGCATCCCGTTCCTGGGCTACGCGTCGGGCGCCTACATGGCGCGCCTGGTGGACCAGATCCTGAAGTCGACGCCGGCGCTGCCCAACCTGGACACCGTCTACGAGACCGACATGGCCGAGGGACTCAAGGCGATGGCGCTGGAAGGCCACGGCATCGCATTCCTGCCCTCCAGCTCGGTCAAGAAGGAGCTGCGCACGCGCAAGCTGGTGTCGGCCGCGCCGCTGAACGACGACGCCGGCCACGCGTACGACGTGACCATGGAGGTGCGCATCTACCGCGAGCGCCCCGAGCTGGCGCGCCATTCCAAGCCCGGCGCCCAGGCGCTGTGGGAGTTCCTGAAGAAGGCTTGAAAAGCCCGCGACGGCGTCGGCGGAGTACTTGCGGCGCAATCTCGCCGGCCGCAGGCAGTCTTGCCAAACTCATCACGAAAATTGGGTAGTAACCCTTATTGGTTCATGCCAATGATGCATGATGCGGCCTCCAAAAGGCATTGGCGCCGCTCCGAGGCGCCGCATACAGTCCGCGACCATGCAACTTTCCCTGCACTCCCGCGCCCCCTGCGCGACCCCGGAGGCGCGTGCCCACAAGGCGCCGTTCGCCCGGTGTGCCTCGTTGATCCCGGCGCTTGCCGCCGCCCTGTGCCTGGCCTTGCCGGCGCACGCCAAGCCCAAGACCGACCCGGCCGCCGCGCAGGGCGTCGAGGCTGACGCGGGGCCGCACCCAGTGCTCGATCGCATCCGCAGCACGGGCCGCATCGTGCTGGCCCATCGCGAGTCGTCGGTGCCGTTCTCGTACTACGACGCCAACAAGAAGCCGGTCGGCTATGCGCTCGACCTGTGCAAGGACGTGGCCGAAGCGGTGCGCAAGCACCTGGGACTGAAGTCGCTCGAGATCGTGTACCTGCCCGTCACCGCGGCCACGCGCATCGACGCCATCACCAGCGGCAAGGCCGACCTGGAGTGCGGCGCCACCACCAACAACGCCGAGCGCCGCCAGAAGGTGGCGTTCACCGTTCCGCACTACGTCACCGGCACCCGCTTCGCGGTGCGCGCCGACAGCCCGATCGCCGAGCTGCCACAGTTCGAGAAGCACGTGCTCATGACGACCGCGGGCTCCACCCCGTTCAAGACCATCTCGATGGCCAACGACGACCGCCTGCTGGGCATCAAGGTGCAGGCCGTTCCGGACAACGCCAAGGCGATGGAGTTGCTGGCCAACGGCGGCGCCGACGGCTTCGCGATGGACGACGTGCAGTTGTACGGGCTGATCGCCGAAACCCCCGATCCGCACAAGTTCAAGGTGGTGGGCAAGTTCGTCACGGTCGAACCGCTGGCCATCATGCTCAGCAAGGATGATGCCGCCTTCAAGAAGGTGGTGGACGACGAGATGCGCCACGTCATCCGATCGGGCGAGGCCGACAAGATCTACGACCACTGGTTCATGGCCCCGATCCCGCCCAGGGGCGTCACGCTGAACCTGCCCATGAGCTACCTGCTGCGCGACTCGTGGAAATATCCGTCCGACATCGTCGGCAACTAGCACCAGAATGGCGTGGCCCGGTACGTGCTTTCACGAACGGTGTGGGAGTGACTTGGCGCCTAGACTCGATCAAGGCAGCCGCTAGCCGGCCCCTTTTCCCCGCCCGGCCCCATTCCGGGCAACCTGCAAACGTCTCCCTCGAAGAATCTGGAGCTGAAGAATGAAGAAGTCCCTACTGGTTGCCACCTTGCTTGCCACCGCCTTCGTGGCCCAGGCGCAGACCGCCGACACGCTGAAGAAGATCAAGGACACCGGCTCCGTGGTCATGGGCGTGCGCGGTTCGTCCGGCGCCCTGTCGTACACCCTGGGCGAAGGCAAGTACACCGGCTTCCACGTGGAGCTGTGCCAGCGCGCGCTGGCCGACATCCAGAAGCAGCTGGGCCTGGCCAAGCTGGACATCAAGTACCAGGAAGTGACCTCGGCCAACCGCATCCCCCTGGTGCAGAACGGCACCGTGGACATCGGGTGCGGCTCCACCACCAACAACGACACCCGTGCCAAGGACGTCGCCTTCGCCCACACGGCCTACGTCGAGGAAGTGCGCATCCTCACCAAGGTGAACTCCGGCATCAAGGGCATCGCCGACCTGAACGGCAAGAGCGTGGCCACCACCACCGGCACCACGTCCGTGCAGCTGCTGCGCAAGCACGAGCGCGCCACCGGCGTCGACTTCAAGGAAGTGTTCGGCAAGGACCACGCCGACAGCTTCCTGCTGCTCGAGTCCGGCCGCGCCGACGCGTTCGTGATGGACGGCCAGATCGTGGCCGGCCTCGCGTCGAAGGCCAAGACCCCGGCCGATTACCACATCGTCGGCGAAGTCCTGTCGGTCGAGCCCATCGCCATCATGGTGCGCAAGGACGACCCGGCCTTCCTGGCGGCCGTCAACAAGACGATCGACGGCATGGAGAAGGCGGGCGGGATGGCCAAGCTGTACGACAAGGGGTTCATGCAGGCCATCCCGCCCACCAACACCAAGGTGGGCCTGCCCGCGTCGGAAGCCACGAAGAACGCTTGGAAGAACCCGAACAACATGGGCACGGAAGCCCTGGCCGCTTCGGTCAAGAAGTAGGCGCGACGCCGCCGGCGCGTGCTCGCGCATCGGCGGTTCGCCGCAACGTTTCTCGCTCGCGCGCGGGCCCGCAACACGGGCGCCGTGCGCGTCGCCAATGACCGTCGGCCGCACGATCGGCCGGCACGCCAAGAGGAGAAGAGGGTGAGCGACTGGATCCCGGCCATCAAGGCCAGTACGGAGGTGATGTGCAAGAGCACCACCGACGAGACGATCTACTCGACCTGCTGGGCGGTGAAGGGCGATCTCACCTACTTCCAGTGGCTGATTCATGCCTGGGGCTGGACGCTGCTGGTCTCGATCGTCGCGCTGGCCATCGCGCTCGTCATCGGGCTGGTCATCGGCGTGATGCGCACGCTGCCCAGCAAGGCCGCGGCGGGTTTCGGCGAGGCGTGGACCGAGTTCTTCCGCAATATCCCGATCCTGCTGCAGTTGCTGATCTGGTACCACGTGGTGCCCGAGCTCATTCCCGCGCTCAAGAGCGTGCCCGAGGTGGTGCTCGCGTGCATCGGACTGGGGCTGTTCACGTCGGCGCGCATCGGCCAGCAGGTGAAGGCCGGCATCAACACGCTTCCCCAGGGCCAGCGCTACGCCGGCCTCGCGATGGGCCTCTCGCTGGCGCAGACCTACCGGTTCGTGCTGCTGCCGGTGGCGTTGCGCGTGGTGCTGCCCACGCTCACGTCGGAGTCCATGAACATCATCAAGAACTCGTCGGTGGCCTACGCCATCGGCATCACCGAGATGATCTACTTCGCCACGCAGGCGGGCGAGGAGACGTCCATGCACATCACGATGTACTTCTGGGTCACCGTGCTGTATTTCATCTCCGCGTTCACGATCAACCGCCTCGCCGCAATGGTGGAGAAGCGCTCGCGCTTGCCGGGGGGCGCGCACTGATGGCACTCACTCTCGACTACACCTTCCTGACGGCCGACGTCGTCCGGAACAACATCGTCCCCGGGCTGATCTACTCGTTCGAGCTGACGCTGGTGGCCATGGTCATCGGCATCGTCATCGGCACCCTCGTCGCGCTGATGCGGCTGTCGTCCATCAAGGCGTTCCAGCGGTTCGCGGTCGTCTACGTCGACGCGTTGCGATCGATACCGCTGCTGATGGTGATCCTGTGGTTCTACCTGCTGATCCCGCCGGGGTTCTATTCGGCCATCGCCGGGCAGTTCGGGCTCGATCACCGCGCCGAGTTCTCCGCCGTCATCACGTTCTCGATCTTCGAGGCCGCGTACTACTCGGAGATCATGCGCGCCGGCATCCAGTCGGTGTCGCGCGGCCAGGTCAACGCCGGCTACGCGGTGGGCATGACCTATGCGCAGTGCATGAAACTCATCGTGCTGCCGCAGGCGTTCCGCAACATGCTGCCGGTGCTGCTCACGCAGACCATCGTGCTGTTCCAGGACACCTCGCTGGTCTACGCCATCGGCGCCTACGATTTCCTGAAGGGCTTCATCACCGTCGGCCAGGTCTTCAACCGGCCCGCGGAGATCCTGCTGCCCGCCGCCGCCTCCTACTTCATCCTGTGCTTCGGCCTGTCGATGCTCGTGCGTCGACTGCAAGCCAAGATCCAGATCATCCGCTGAGCGAACATCCATGATCGACATCAAGAACATCTCCAAGTGGTACGGCTCGTTCCAGGTGCTCACCGACTGCACCACCACGATCAGCAAGGGTGACGTGGTCGTCGTCTGCGGCCCGTCGGGCTCGGGCAAGTCGACGCTGATCAAGACGGTGAACGCGCTGGAGCCGATCCAGAAGGGCGACATCGTGGTCGACGGCACGTCCATCTCCGACCCCAAGACCAACCTGCCGAAGCTGCGCTCGCGCGTGGGCATGGTGTTCCAGCACTTCGAGCTGTTTCCGCACCTGTGCATCACCGACAACCTCACGTTGGCGCAGATCAAGGTGCTCGGCCGCAGCAAGGACGACGCCATCAAGCGGGGGCTGAAGATGCTCGAGCGCGTGGGCCTGCCGGCGCACAAGGACAAGTTTCCCGGCCAGCTCTCCGGCGGCCAGCAGCAGCGCGTGGCCATCGCCCGCGCGCTGTCGATGGACCCCATCGTGATGCTGTTCGACGAGCCCACGTCGGCGCTCGACCCCGAGATGGTGGGCGAGGTGCTGGACGTGATGGTGGGCCTGGCCCAGGAAGGCATGACGATGATGTGCGTCACGCACGAGATGGGCTTCGCCAAGCGCGTCAGCAACAAGGTGATCTTCATGGACGCCGGCAAGATCGTGGAGGACTGCTCCAGCGCCGACTTCTTCGGCAAGCCGGACGAGCGCTCGCCGCGGGCGAAGGACTTCCTCTCGAAGATCCTGCAACATTGAGCCCCCACGGTCGCTGGCGCTCCCTGCCCCGCAAGGGGGCGCTTCGCGACGGGCCCGGCGAAGCCGGCTCCCGCGCTCCCTTGAATCTCTGTTGCGGGGTTTGAGCGGCAGCGCCGGCGCCGCAAGGCGTTTCAGTCCGCGAGCGTGAGCGCCATGTAACGGATGTGCTTGCGAAACACTTCCGGCATCTCCACCGAATACGTCGCACAGTCGACGAAGCCCATGGCCTCGTACAGCGCCTGCGCCGATGTCATGAAGGGCAGGGTGTCGAGCCGCACCGTACGGTAGCCGAACGAGCGGGCGTCGTCGACAAGCCGGCGCGCGATCGTCTCGCCCATTTTCTTGCCGCGCCCCGCCGGCCGCACGTAGACCCGTTTCAGTTCGGCGATGCCGTGATCGCTGCGCCGCAGCCCGCCCATCGCGACCACGGCACCGTCGTGCTCGACGAGGTAGAACGTGCCGCGCGGCGGCGGATCGCCGCAGACCTTGTCGATGACCGTGGGTACGTAGTCGGCCACCTCGGCGCCAAGGATCTGCCGGGCCGTCATGCCCGACATCTTCTCGATCTCGGCGAACACCCACGTCACGTACTCGATGTTGATGTCGAGCAGGACGGCGCGGTCGGCTACAGGGTCGGCGAGGCGGAAGGTCGGCGCAGCGTGGTTGTCGGGCATGGCGGTGATTCTGCATCTCCGATCGGCCCGGCGATGCGAAAATCCCCGCATGACGACGCTCAACGAACTCTCGATCCAGACGCCCGACGACTGGCACCTGCACCTCCGTGACGGCGCCGCGATGGCGGCCGTGGTGCCTTTCACGGCGCGCCAGTTCGGCCGGCCCATCATCATGCCCCACCTGCGGCCGCCCCTC
>JACMOG010000131.1 GCA_014378125.1 Vitreoscilla sp.
AGGCCGCTCTTGGTCACGGCCGTGCCGATGATTTCCATCGCATCGTTGATGCCGGTGGCCACGAAGCTGGTCAGGCCGGGGAACAGGTTGCTCAGGTCCAGCATCTTGCCGTTGCTGTACAGGAACGAGTGCTGCACGGTGCTCCCGGCCAGCGTCGACATGCCGATCACGTCGCCGAACGAGTCCATGCCCAGCGCGTAGCTGTTCTTGCCGCCCAGCGTGCCCAGGTCCGTCATCTTGCCGTCGGCGAAGATGAAGGCGTGCGTGGCGGCGTTGTTCGCCGTGGTGGCGTTGCCGATCATCGCACCCGACGAATTGATCGCCACCGCGATGCTCGTCGTGCCGCCGAGCGTGCCGATGTCGATCATGCTGCCGCCCACGTACTCGAACGCGTGCTTCGACGCATCGCCGCCGAGCGTCGAGTTGCCGATCACGATGCCCGAACCGTTGATCGCGACGGCCCCGCTCGAGGTGCCCCCCAGGGTGCCCAGGTCGGTCATGCCCCCCTGGGCATACAGGAACGCGTGGCTGGCCGCGTCGCCGCTGGTGTTGGAATTGCCCACCACCTGGCCGGCGTTGTTGACCGCGATCGCCGAGCTGCTCGTGCCGCCCAGGGTCTTCAGGTCGGTGATGCGGCCCCCCGTATAGGTGAACGCGTGCGTGCTCGCATTGCCGGCCTCGTTGCCGTAGCCCACCACCTCGCCGCTCGCGTTCATGCCCGTCACGTACGTGCCGTTGCCACCCAGAGAGCCCAAAGGGTTGAACTTGCCATCGGCATAGAGGAAGGCCTGCGACGATGTAGAGCCCTGGCCCGCCACCATGCCGGCCGCGTTGACGTAGTACGAGCCGCCGGAGGTACCGTTGAGCGCGCTCGCGTCGGCGATGCTGGAGCCGCTGTAGCTGAACGTGCCGATGCCCCCGCTGGCGACGAACCCCTGGCCGATTCCGTAGCCCGTGGCCGAAGGCGGGAGCGGGCCGACGAAGCTGCCGTCCAGGGCGCCGAGGTCGGTGTAGCCCCAGCCCGTGCCGCTGTCCGCCGATGCGGGGAGGCAGGCGCATGCGCCGGCCAGGAGCAGGGCGGATGCGAAGGGCGAACGAAGGAACGTGTATGTCATGGCGCTGTGCTTTCGACGGACGGCGCACGCGCCCGCGGCATGCGGACGCGCCTCGAGCGCCAGCCTGCGAGCCTAAGCGGATGCGTTGACATGGCGGTGTCCCCCGCGCGGCCCGGGGCATGCCGTTCGGCCTATGTCGCGATGCGGGTCGCGATTCACGCCGCGTCGCACAAGCCGGACATCATCCGTCCGTGCCCCCCGGTACGGAAAGATCCCACGTGAACGAGTCAAGACCAGCGGCGCCGGCCGCATCCTTTCGACGCAAGCTCCTGCTGGGCGTCCCTTTCGGCGTCGCCGCGCTGCAGGGGTGTGGCGGAGCCTCCGCCGCTCCGGCGCCGGTCCCCGCTCCTGCGCCGTCAACTGCGCTTCCGCCGGTCACTGCCGTCGGCAGCTGGGCCGCGCGCCCGTCCGCGGTCGGCTCCGCGGGTCTGGCCATCCTCGTGCCGGACGTTGGCTCGCGCGGCTCCCTTTGGGTGTCCGACGGCAGCGCCTGGGTGCCGGCGTCCAACCCGCTGACCTTGGCGCGCAAATTCAGCAACGCGCGCATGGATGCCTCGGTGGGGCCGTTCGCCGACGTCTTTCTGGACAGCTTCACGGTGCCGGCCTACGTGATCGGCCCGGCCTCCGGCCTGCGTATCACCGCAGCGTATTCGTTCCCCGGCGGCGGCGTGGCCCCGAAGGCGCCCCAGATACGCGCCTACGTGGGCGTCGGCACCTACGCCTCCAGCGCGACGCCCTTGCTGGACACCCGCGGACAGTTCGCGACCCAGGCGACCGTGCTGCTCAACGTGACGCTGCAGAACCGCAACGCGATGGCGTCCAACCAGATCCGGCCCGTGGACTACGGGCTCGGCGCGAGCCCCAACGCCTTCGTCAACTCGACGATCGACTTCACGCAGGACGTGACGATCGGCTTCGGCGCGCTGAACAATGCCGCATCGACGAGCCCGGCCGACCAGCAGGTGCTCGAGTGGTTCAGCGTCGAGATGATCGCCTGAGGACACCGCCGCGATGCCCGTGATCGTCCCCCTGGTGCGCGCCGGCGACGTCGTCATGCCGATGTCGGTGCCGGCCGGCAGCGTCGGCGTGAGTGTGTCGGGCAACGCCTACGTCTTCGACATCGTCGACGACTTCTTCTCGCTCGACATTCCCGCCCGGCTGGGCATGAGCGTGCTGTCCACGCCGCGGGTGGTGGCCTCGCGCTTTGCGGGCATGCACTACCACGCGCGCCGCCCCACTGTGTCGTATGCGCTGGCACGCAACGTCGACCTGCAAGGATGCATGTGGTGGGCCATCGCCGCGGGCGGGCGCGGACTCTACGACTGGACGGCGCTTGACGCGTACGTGGGTGACGCGGCCGCCGGCGGCCGCGACATCATCTTCAACTTCGCCGGCACGCCCACATGGGCGTCTGCGCGGCCCGGCGAGCCCGGCCACTACGCGCCGGGTAGCGATGCCGAACCCGCCGACATCGCCGACCTGGGCGCGTTCGCCACGGCCGTCTGCGCGCGCTACGTGGCTCGCGGCACGCCAGTCACCGCCTTCGAGATCGGCAACGAGCCCAAGTTCGCCGGCGGAGGCGGCGTCGCCCAGGGCAACTACTTCACCGGACAGCCGCAAGCGCTGGCCGCAATGGCGCGCGCGATTCATCAGGCTGTGAAGGCGCAGGATCCCCGCGCGCTCTTGCTGTCGCCGTCGCCCACGGGCCTCGAGTTCCCTTGGGTGCCGGGCGACACGTCGGGCACCGACCACCTCGACCGCTTCCTCGCGGCCGACGACGGCGGCGGCGGCGGCGGCCTGGGCCGCGACTGGGTCGACGCGATCGCGTTCCACGCGTATTCGCACGACGGCACCAACAACGTCTTCGCGATCCCGCAGATGGTGGCCAACGTGCGCCGCTGCATGGCGCTGCACGACCTCGCGGACCGCCCGATCTGGATCACCGAGACCAGCGCCATCACGCCGGCGCTGGACACCTTCGTCGGCCAGCACCAGCAGGACTACATCGCGCGCACGCTGTTGCTGGCGCTGGGATGCGGGGTCGAGCGCGTGGTCTGGTACGCCTGGGACGATCCGCTCGGCTTCGCTGCGCAGCCGGCCGTCGCCGCGCGCTGGGACGCGCTGGTGGCGCAGCTCGCCGGAGCGACGCTCTCGATGGTCAACATCCTGGGGACGCGGCGCGTGGCGGCGGTGGTCGACGGCGTGCGGATGCTGGTCTGAACCCATGGTTGCGTAGTCTGTTCGGCGTGTTTCGCGCGCTTGCGGCAAACGACCATGTCACGTTGAGCACAAATACTCCGACGTCTGCTGCAAATGCAGCCTTGTTCTTTTTGTGCAGGGGCCTCACGGCTCCATCTGCCCGCAGCCACCGCCGCAGCAGCCCACTCCGGAGGGCGTGATGCCAGCGACAGGCCCGTCAGGTGGTCGAGTTCTCGAAACAACGACTTCCTCATATCTAGGAGAGACCATGAAACTGAAACTCATCGCGACCGCCATCGCCCTGACCCTGAGCGCCGCCTCGCACGCCACCAACATCGTCCTGCCTACCACCGCCGGCGGCAGCGACGTGCTGCTGTCCGTCTGGGAACAGGGCGCCGCCGGCGCCCCCGACCAGTCGTTCACGCTGGACACGGGCATCAACATGGCGACGTTCCTGGCCAACCCGACCAGCCTGTCGGCCACGCTGCTGTCCACGGACTCGCTGTGGACCAGCTTCCTGGCGTCGTCCAACGTCGCGTCCCTGCAATGGGCCGTGGAAGCCTCGGGCAAGGTCGTCTCTCCGAACCCGGCCGACGGCACCGGCAAGCAGCCCAGCATCCTGTCGACCATCACCGCCGGCACCACCGCGGCCGCCGTCGGCCAGTTCACGGTCGTGATCGGCGGCATGAGCGGCCAGAACCTGGGCTACATCAACGCCCTGAACCAGATCGCCCCCAACCCGCAGGAAAGCGTCAACCCGGTGGGTACCAACGCCTACTTCCAGGGCTACCAGATGGACAGCTGGAACCTGCAGACCAACGGCGTCAATGGTCCGTGGACCGCTTCGAACGCTCTTGGCACCAGCGCGCAAGTCCTGCAGCTGACCAACAGCAAGAACTCGCCGGACGTCGGCTACGCCAACCTGCTGGCCGGCACGATCAGCTTCGCGCAGAGCGGTGCCAACTACGTGCTCAGCTACAACGTGGCCGCCGTTCCGGAGGCCCCGGCTTCCATGATGGGTCTCGCCGGTCTGGGCCTGCTGGCCTTCATGGCCGCGCGCCGCCGCAAGGACGCCTGAGGCGTCCTCTCCTCCCCGTCTGATCGCCCCGGACCGTGCGTGGTCCGGGGCCAGGAACCGAGTCCACGCGACCCGGTTCCTGGTTCAACTCGCCCCAGCCTTTTAGGAACACCATGAAATTCCATCATCTCGCCGTCGCCGCCGCGGCCGCCATCGGCGCCACGTCCTCGTTCGCCACGAGCTACGATTTCCACCTCTCGGGCTCGTCGGCCCTGCAGAAGGTGATCGCCCAGTCCATCACCAACAACTGCTCGTCGGTCGTCACCAGCAAGGGCAAGAACGGCAGCGCCGCCGCCGGCAACGACGACAACGCCGATGGCCAGTCGCAGACGCTGTACGTCTGCAGCGTGAGCCCGACGGCTTCGTGGGGCGCGCCTTACACCGGTGCCGGCAACGTCGTCAACATCTACATGAACACCCAGGGTTCGGCCTACGGTGTGTTCCCGGTGGCCAACGGCACGCCGATCAAGTTCATCAACGCGGCCACCTGCGCCGCCAACCTGTGCACGGGCGTGTCGCTCGTGGCCCCGGACGCCGGCGTCTCCGACGTCGAGCCGGCACTGTTCAACGACATCGCCAACCACCCGGTCGACACCACCGGCGGCGCGTCGCAGGTTCCCCCGTTCTCCGCCGCGAACCCGGCGCCCGTGGGCACCGCGTTCCCGTCGCTGTTCGCCGGCCAGACCGTCTCGTCGTCGTCGTTCGCCTCGTCCAGCATCGCCGCCACCCAGACCTTCGGCCTGGCCGTGAACGACACGCTGCTCGCCGCGCTGCAGGCCGACCAGGGCGCCACCGGCGTGCCGACCGTCTCGTCGTCGGCCTTCGCCACGATCTACGCCCCGAACTACAGCACCGGCAGCATCGGCAACTGGCTCCCGCTCCTGCCGAACTCGTCGGCCGCGGTGCAGAACCACCAGGTCAACATCTGCACGCGCCTGCCGGGCTCCGGCACGCGCGCCTCGGCGCAGGCGTTCTTCCTGCAGGCACCGTTCAGCAGCTACACCCAGTCGTTCGCCACGGCCGCCAACGACAACACCGGCGACCAGAACAGCCTGAGCGACAGCATCTCGCAGAACAACCCGGGCACGTACGAGATCTCCGAGTACGACAACTCCGCCGCCGTCATCGGCTGCATGACCGCGTCGACCGCCAACAGCGCCTACGCCATCGGCCTGCTGAGCACCGACCGTGCCTCGGGCGGCACCACCGGCTACACGTTCGTCAACCTCGACGGCTCGGTGCCCAACGCCAGCGCCGCCAGGTTCGGCAAGTACCAGTGGGTCTACGAGGCCTACTACCAGGTCAGCAAGACCGCCGCGGACGCGCCGTTCGCCAACGCCTTCGTGGCCGCGTTCAAGACGCCCGCCAACATCCTGGCCCTGGGTGGCGCGAGCCTCAACGGCGTCATGGCCGCCGCGGCGAACTGCCCGGTCGTGCCTTACAGCGGCAACGCTGCCGAAGCCGCCGTTTGCTCACACGTCAGCCGCTCGGGCAACTCGCGCTCGGCCCTGGTCTACGTCAAGAAGTAAACCGGCGATCTCGCGGCGCCGGTGCAGGCTGCCGGCGACGATCGGATCTTTCGAGGGGCGCCCGTGTGGGCGCCCCTTTTTTTCTTTTTCGTTGTCGTGCGACCGATGCGCCGAACGGCCTATGTCGATTCACCACTGATTCATGGCCGGGCTGGAAGATGCGGGCATGACCTTTCTTCCGCGGAGCTGCCTCTGGGCGGCTCTTTCTCTTTGCGCGGGCGCCGCGCTCGCGCAGGGCGCGCCGGCG
>JACMOG010000132.1 GCA_014378125.1 Vitreoscilla sp.
ACGACGGCGGGCTCGCCCGCGCGGTCGATGGAGCGGCGTGGCGTGCGGATGGAGCTGGTGGGCTTGATGGCGATGGACACGCGCAGGTCCTGGCCCGAGGAGATGCCGCCCAGCACGCCACCAGCGTTGTTGCCCACGAAGCCCTGCGGCGCCACCTCGTCGCCGTGCTCGGTGCCCTCCTGCGCCACGCTGCCGAAGCCGGCGCCGATCTCCACGCCCTTGACGGCGTTGATGCCCATCATGGCGTAGGCGATGTCGGCGTCGAGCTTGTGGACCACCGGCTGGCCCAGGCCCACGGGCATGCCACGGGCGACGACGTCGATGCGCGCGCCGCACGAGTCGCCGGCCTTGCGCAGCTCGTCCATGCGCTGCTCCAGCGCCGGCACGATGGCGGCGTTGGGCGCGAAGAACGGGTTGAGCGGAATCTGCGACTCGTCGACGAACGGGATCCCGATGTCGCCCAGCTGGCTCATCCAGCCGACGAACGAGACGCCGCGATGTTCCTTGAGCCACTTGCGGGCCACGGCGCCGGCGGCCACCATCGGCGCGGTGGGGCGGGCGGACGAGCGCCCGCCGCCGCGCGGGTCGCGCAGGCCGTACTTGCGCCAGTAGGTGTAGTCGGCGTGCCCTGGACGGAAGGTGTCCAGGATGTTCCCGTAGTCCTTGCTGCGCTGGTCGGTGTTGCGAATGAGCAGCGCGATGGGGGTGCCGGTGGTCAGGCCTTCGTATACCCCTGAAAGTATCTCCACCGCATCGGGCTCGTTGCGCTGGGTGACGTGGCGCGAGGTGCCGGGACGCCGGCGGTCGAGCTCGACCTGGATGTCGGCCTCGCTGAGGGCCAGCCCCGGAGGGCAGCCGTCGATGACGCAACCGATCGCCACGCCGTGCGATTCGCCGAAATTGGTGACGCGAAAGAGTTCGCCGAAGGTGCTGCCTGACATGGGGCGATTCTAAGGGGCGGCGCGACCCTCGCCTTCGCGATGCATCGCGGGCCGCTTCGTGCGATCCGGCCAAACGGATTCACCTTGGACACCCCGCCAACCCGTCCCCGCGTGAAAAAGGCCACGGTCGAGCCGCTATTCACCCGACCTCGCGCGTGGATCCAAGGCAAAGTGCCAGGATGCTGACTTCCGGCCTCCCGACGCCCGACCCCTTGATCGCCCTGCCCCTGTGGGCGTTCTGGCTCGTGGTCGTCGCGCTGCTGGGGCTGGCCGCCGCCTTGGTCGCGCAGACGGTGCGCACGCGCCGCTCGCTGCAGCGCGAACGCCTGGCCAACCGGCTCATCGACCACAGCCCGCAGCTCGTCTGCGTGCTCGACCCGAACGGCGCGATGCGCCACATGAATGGCACCGGCCGCCAATGGCTGCGCGTCACCCATCCGGACATCGCCGGCCGCCGGCTCGACGAGATCGCCACGCTGGGCATCGGCGAGGCGCAGGCCGCGGCGCTGCAGGCCGCGGTCGCGCAGGCCGTCGACGGCCCGGCCCTCACGCATGAACTCACCATCAAGCGTGCGGACGGCACCAACCTGACGCTGGAACTCGTCATTCGCGCGATCCCGCGCGCGCGCGGCGCCAGGCCCAACCTGCTGGTGGAAGGCCGCGACATCACCAAGCGCAAGTCGGTGGAAGACAAGCTGCAACTGGCCGCCGCCGTGTTCGAGCAGGCGCGCGAGGGCTTCGTCATCGCCGACCGCGACGGCCGCGTCGTCACCGTCAACCAGGCCTTCTGCGACATCAGCGGCTATGGCGCCGACGAGCTGCAGGGCCAGCAGACGGCCGCGCTGGGCTTGGGCACCGGCCGGCGCGACGTGCGCCGCCAGGTACGCACCGCGCTGCAGACCAGCGGCCACTGGCAGGGCGAGGTGCGCACCTCGCGCAAGGACGGCAGCCTCTACACCTGCTGGGCCGCCATCACCCAGCAGCGCGATGGCAGCGGCGTCGTCACGCACTACATCGGCATCCTCAACGACATCACGCAGTTCCGCGAGGTGGAGCGCAACCTGGTTCGCCTGGCGCACGTCGACACGCTCACCGACCTGCCCAACCGCAGCCTGCTCGCCGACCGCGTGGGCCAGCTCACCAGCGTGTCGCGCCGCGACCATCGGCCGTTCGCGTTGATGTTCATGGATCTCGACCAGTTCAAGAACATCAACGACACCCACGGCCACAGCATCGGCGACGCCCTGCTGGCCGAGATGGCGCGCCGCCTGCAGGGCAGCCTGCGCGAGGTGGACACCGTGGCCCGGCTGGGCGGCGACGAGTTCGCCGTGCTGCTGCCGGGCGCCGACGCCGCGGGCGCCGAGCTGGTGGCCTCCAAGCTGCTGGAACGCCTGGCCGAGCCGTGCATGGTGCAGGGCCACGAGCTGAGCATGACGATGTCGATCGGCATCGCCACCTATCCGTCCGACGGCGACGACTACGAGATCCTGTCTCGCAACGCCGACACCGCCATGTACCGCGCCAAGCATGAAGGCAAGGCCACCTGGCGCTCCTTCGCGGCCGGCATGCAGCAGCGCTCGGCGCGCCAGCTGCAGCTGGAGTCGGCGCTGCGCCGCGCCATCGAGCGCAATGAGCTGATGCTGCACTACCAGCCCCAGCTCGACGCCGCCCGCGAGCAGCTGGTGGGCGTGGAGGCGCTGCTGCGCTGGCGCCATCCGGAGTTCGGCATGGTGTCGCCGGCCGAGTTCATTCCGCTGGCCGAGACCAGCGGCCAGATCGTGGCGATCGGCGAATGGGTGCTGCGCACCGCCGTCGCGCAGCTGAAGTCGTGGATGGACGCGGGCGTGCCGCCGATGGTGGTGGCCGTCAACCTGTCGGCCGTGCAGTTCCGCCATGCGGGCCTGGTGAACGTCGTCACCCGCGCCCTCAACGACGCCGGCCTGCCGGCCAGGTACCTCGAGCTGGAGCTCACCGAAAGCGTCACCGCCAACCCCGCCGCGGCCACGGCCGTGATGGACTCGCTGCATGCCCTGGGCGTGCGCCTGTCGCTGGACGACTTCGGCACCGGCTTCTCGTCGCTCAACTACCTGAAGCGGTTCCCGCTGCACACGCTCAAGATCGACCAGTCGTTCGTGCGCGACATCGACACCGACCCGGACGACCGCGCCATCGTGCGCGCCGTCATCCAGCTGGCCCGCGCGCTGAACCTGCAGACCATCGCCGAAGGCGTGGAGACGGACGCCCAGCACCAGTTCCTGCGCCACGAGGGCTGCGACATGATGCAGGGCTACCGCTTCTGCCGCCCGATCGACGCCGCCGCGCTGGAGATGTGGATCGCCACGCGCGAAGCGGCCCCGGCGACCGCGACCGCGTCGAACGTGGTACCGATGATCGCGGCCTGAGCTCGCTCGAGGGGTCTGGCATCTCCTGCGTACCCGCAGGCAATGCCTGACCCCATCCCCGGAGCAGCTGACGTTCGGGGTCAGGCATCGCCGCCGAATACGG
>JACMOG010000133.1 GCA_014378125.1 Vitreoscilla sp.
CCACCAGCGGCGCCGGTTGGCGGCGGGTCGCGCGGGCATGAAGCGCAGGTAGTCGGCCTGCTCGCCCATCTGCGTCATCAGCGCGATGCCCACCGTCATGGCGCTGCCGAACTTGAGCACGTCGAACACGCCGCCGCGTCCGTCCTCGCCCGGGTACGCCCACAGGCCCGCCAACGCGTGCGGGTGCGCGCGGAACACGTACACGTAGGGCAGCACCAGCATCGCGATCCACAGCGGCTGCGTCCACACCTGCAGCCGGCCGATGGCGGTCACGCCGTGGGTCACCAGCGGCAGCACCACCACCGCGCACACGAGGTAGCCCCAGGCCGGCGGGACGTCGAACGCCAGGTCGAGCGCGTAGGCCATGACGGCGGCCTCCAGCGCGAAGAAGATGAAGGTGAAGCTCGCGTAGATGGGCGAGGTGATGGTGGAGCCCAGGTAGCCGAAGCCGGCGCCGCGGGTGAGCAGGTCCATGTCGAGCCCGTGGCGCGCCGCGTATACGGCGATGGGCCAGCCGGCCAGCGCGATGATCAGCCCGGTGGCCAGGATGGCCCAGAACGCGTTGACGAAGCCGTACTGCACCAGCAGCGTGGCGCCCACCGCCTCGAGCACCAGGAACGAGGCCGCGCCGAAGGCCGTGTTGGCCACCCGCAGCTCCGACCACTTGCGGAACGACTGCGGCGTGTAGCGCAGCGCGTAGTCCTCCAGCGACTCCTGCGCCACCCAGCTGTTGTAGTCGCGCCGCACCTTCACCACGCGCTGGGGCGCGGGCGGGGCGGTGGGGTGCGGTTCGAGGGCGGCGTCGGTCATGTTCGGCCGGTATGCACTCAAGACTCGTGCCGCATCCCATTGCGCGTGGCATCAAAAGTGCAATACCCTCCGCAAGATGAACCTGACTCCGCGCGAAAAGGACAAGCTCCTGCTGTTCACGGCCTCGCTGCTCGCCGAGCGGCGCAAGGCCCGGGGCCTGAAACTGAACCATCCCGAGGCGATCGCCCTCATCAGCGCCGCCATCATGGAAGGCGCGCGCGACGGCCGCAGCGTGGCCGAGCTGATGAGCGAAGGCCGCCGCATCCTCACGAAGGCCGACGTGATGGACGGCATCGCCGAGATGATTCCCGACATCCAGGTCGAGGCCACCTTCCCGGACGGCACCAAGTTGGTGACGATCCACCAGCCGATCACATGATCAGGGCGCTCCACGCCCCGTCGAGGTGCAGAAGTGGCGGCCCCCAAGGGGAGCTCGGTTCGGCTCGGATGCGATCCTCACTTCCCGAGAAACTTCACAAGGCAAGGAACCGATGATCCCCGGCGAACTGCTCACCGACGATGGCGACATCGACCTGAACCCCGGCCGGCGCCGGATCACGCTGGTGGTGGAGAACGGCGGCGGCCGCCCGATCCAGGTCGGCTCCCACTACCACTTCGCCGAGACCAACGGCGCGCTGCGCTTCGACCGCGAGGCCGCGCGCGGCATGCGGCTGGACATCGCCTCGGGCACCGCCGTGCGCTTCGAGCCCGGCCAGCAGCGCACCGTGTCGCTGGTCGACCTGGCCGGCGCCCGCACCGTCTATGGCTTCCGCGGCCTGATCCAAGGAAAACTCTGATGCCCACGATCACCCGGCGCGCGTACGCCGAGATGTTCGGCCCCACCACCGGCGACCGCGTGCGGCTGGCCGACACCAACCTGATCATCGAGGTCGAGAAGGACTTCACGCTGGCCGCCGGCGGCTATGGCGAAGAGGTGAAGTTCGGTGGGGGCAAGACCATTCGCGACGGCATGGGCCAGGGCCAGGCCGTGAACGGCCCGAGCGCGGCCGAGGCGGTCGACTGCGTCATCACCAACGCGCTGATCGTCGACCACTGGGGCATCGCCAAGGCCGACATCGGCCTGCGCGGCTGCCGCATCGCCGCCATCGGCAAGGCCGGCAATCCCGACGTGCAGCCGGGCGTGGACATCGTCATCGGCCCGGGCACAGAGATCATCGCGGCCGAGGGCATGATCGTCACGGCCGGCGGCATCGACACCCACATCCACTTCATCTGCCCGCAGCAGATCGAGGAGGCGCTGTCCTCAGGCGTCACCACCATGATGGGCGGCGGCACCGGCCCGGCCA
>JACMOG010000134.1 GCA_014378125.1 Vitreoscilla sp.
AGCTCGATGCCTTCGCGGGTGACGATCTCCAGCGGCTGGCGCGGCTGGTAGTGGGTGATCTCGTCCAGCTCGGGCAACTGCTGCGAGACGACGACGATGGCGACGATCAGGGCGGCAAGGAAGGCGGCGACGACGAAGCCGCTGACCCATGCGATGGTGATCCACTGATCCCGGGAAGGCTTCTTGAGCACGGTGCAGGCCACCAGCGGCGGCGAGAAAGACAAGACGCTGACTTTAAGTCAGGCCAGCGGTCGCGCTGGAACCGGAGGGCCGCGACGGTCGGGTTGCGTGAAAAGTATCATCCGCCGCCCCCGCGCGCGGCCTGCGGCGCACCGGCCGCGACCCCCTAGTTCATTGTGCACTGCAGCATTCCAAACTCGGCCGCGATATGGAAGAGTCAGAGTCCGCTTCGCCGAAGGATTCGATCATGCTCCACAAGCTTGCCGCCACGTTCGCCGCACTCGCGCTGGCCACCGCCGCCCACGCCGACACGGTGGTCTTCGATGGCTCGGGCTTCGACTCCGGCGACGTCATCACGGAACACGGCTTCATCACGCCACCGTTCGCGTCGCCCTCCAGCGCGGGCTTCGTCGCGTTCACGCTGACCGGCTACGACAGCCTCGACGGCCAGAACTTCCACGAGGACGACTTCACGCTGAGCGTCAACGGCGTGGGCGTGCTGGTGGGCACCTTCAACCTCGGCGGCGGCGGCGCCAACGCGCTCTACCTTTCGCCCGCGGGCACGCTGGTCAGCGGCTACAACGCCGATCCGGACAGCATCACGCGCTCGGGCGGCGTGCTCACCTTCGTCGTTCCGGTGAAGCTGCTGGCGGCGGACAACGAGATCCTGTTCTCGTACGAGGCGCTGCCGGCGCCGGATCATGCCGGTCCGCAGGGCATCGGTGACGAGGGCTGGGGCCTGTCGAAGATCACCGTCACCGCCGTGCCCGTGCCCGAACCCGCCTCGCTGGCCCTGATGCTGGCCGGCCTGGGCATCGTCGGCGCCTTGGCCCGCCGCCGCACACGCGTCTAGACCAAGGGTTCTTACCTAACCCCATTTAGCCGCAGCGCAGCATTCCCAGCTCGGCCGTTGCCCGCAGAATTGCAACGTGGACCAACGGTCGAGCGAGGCATCATAGAATTTCCGTGTGAGACAGCCTCCGTCCCGAGTCTTTTCTGGAGGAGTCAAACATGATCAAGAAATTCGCAACCGCCTTTGCAGCCCTGGCGATCGCCGGCGCCGCCCACGCTTACGCCGGCCTGGCCACCGATGCCCCTGGCCAGCTCTATACGATCAGCGAAACCGCCAATGGCTCGGGCTTCCTGACCTTCACGCTCGACGGTTACGGCAGCCTCGACGGCGCCAACAACTGCTGCACCGACGTCTTCTCGGTGTACCAGGGCACCACGCTGCTGTTCGCCGGCTCGTTCAACCTCGGTGGCGGCGGAGACACGGCCTACTACGTCAAGCCCGCGGGCACCGTGATGACCGACGTCAACGGCAGCACCCTGAATTCGAAGGTCACCTGGACTGGCGGCGAACTGACCTTCATGGTTCCCGTCCAGTACGTCTCCGGATCGAACGCCTTCACTTTCGTCTACGCCTCGCCCACGGGCGTGCAAGGCACGAACGACGAAGGCTGGGCGGTGTCCAAGGTCGCCCTCGCCGTGCCGGAAGCCGGCTCGATGGCCATGTTCCTGGCCGGCCTCGGCATCATCGGCGGCCTGGCCCGCCGTCGCAACCGCGCCTGAGCGCGGGCGACAGGCGCGCCCACGCGGCGCGCCACCAACGACGAGGCCCGCACGTGCGGGCCTTTTGCATGCCGATGCGATGAAGCGGTTGCGTGGCCGGTGAATCCGCGATTCGACCTCGAATCCGATCACAACTTCCTTCAGACGCTTCTCGACATCGGTCCGACAGTTCCGGAAGAGTTTTTCGGAGAAGTGCAAGTCATCTCCGCAGGCAAGTCATGGCCGCAATTTTGCGATGATCACCATTGGCGCGAGCATCACCCTCCTGCCATTGACGGCTACCCCGGAACGCCTCCGTATCACGTCTTCGACATGACGCTCGAAAGCGTCCAGCCGAATGTCTACGGGATCTGGATTGCCCCTGCCAATATCATCTGCGTGCTCGGTGTGACAGTCTGAGAATCGAGCGGCGATCGGGCTCCTCAGCTCATCCGCCCCGCAACTGGGCGCTCAGCTCCTTGCTCGCCTGCATCAGCCGGTTGCCCAGCACGGCGCTGCGCGCCGGCCCCAGGCGCGAGCGCAGCGCCGCGATGCTGATCGAGGCCACGGGCGCCTGGTTGCCGTCGTACACCACCACGCCGATGGCCCAGCTGTCCTCGAAGACCACGCCCGGCTGCAGGCAGTACCCGCGCTCGCGCGTGTCGCGCACCAGCGCGAGGACGGCGCCGTCGGTGCAGCGCGGAAACTTGTCGGCGCGCAGCGCGGCGTTGCGCGCGAGCACGTCGGCCACGGTGTCGTCGGGCAGCGCCGCCAGGATCGCGCAGCTGCCCGCGCCCACGCCCAGCGGCCAGCGGTCGCCGGGCTTGATCAGCTGGTTGCGAATGGGGAAGTCGCCCTCGTCGCGCGACAGCCAGATGCTTTCGTGGCCGTGCAGCACGGTGAAGAACACGGTGTCGCCCGACTCCGCGGCCAGCGCGCGCAACATCGGCGCGGCCTGGCGCTGCAGCTCGTAGCTGGGTTCGGCGGCCAGGCCGACGGCGAAGGCCTCGGGGCCGAGCCGATAGCGGCCCGCGGCGCGATCGTGCAGCACGAAGCCCTCGTCGACCAACGTGCGCGTGAGGCGGATGGCCGTGGTCTTGTTGAGGCCCAGCCGGTGGCCGATCTCGCCCATGCGCAGCCCGCCAGGGCCCACGCGCGTGAGCAGGCGCAGCACGGCCAGTCCGCGCCGTAGCGTCTGCGCGCCGGCCGTCTCGGGGCGTTCGGGCTC
>JACMOG010000135.1 GCA_014378125.1 Vitreoscilla sp.
CAGGTAGTGCGGGCCGCCGGCCTTCGGGCCGGTGCCTGACAGGCCTTCGCCACCGAACGGCTGCACGCCCACCACCGCGCCGATCATGTTGCGGTTGATGTAGACGTTGCCCACCTTGGCCAGGCGCGCCAGGCGCTGCGCGCGGCTGTCGATGCGCGTCTGGATGCCCAGCGTCAGGCCGTAGCCCAGCGCGTTGATGGCGTGCATCACCTGGTCGACGTCGCCGTTCCAGCGCACCACGTGGAGCACCGGACCGAAGATCTCGTCCTTCAGGTCGGCGATGGCGCCGAGCTCGAACGCCACCGGCGCGACCAGGCGCGGGAAGCCCGAGGACACGGCGGTCTCGCCCAGCAGCGTGGCGTCCTTCTTCAGCCGCGCCACGTTGCGCGAGACGTTGGTGTACGCCTCCTCGTCGATCACCGGGCCCACGTCGGTGGCCAGCAGCGCCGGGTCGCCCACGTTGAGCACCGACAGCGCGCCGCGGATCATCTCGATGACGCCGTCGGCGATCGAGCCGTGCACCACCAGCAGCCGCAGCGCGGAGCAGCGCTGGCCGGCGGAACGGAAGGCGCTCTGCACCACCGCGTCCACCACCTGCTCGGGCAGCGCGCTGGAGTCGACGATCATCGCGTTGAGGCCGCCCGTCTCGGCGATGAACGGCACGATCGGACCGTCCTTGTGCGCCAGCGTGCGCTGGATGATCCTGGCCACCTGCGTGGAGCCGGTGAAGCAGACGCCGGCGGCCAGCGGGTGCGCGGTCAGCGCGGCACCCACCGTTTCGCCCGGGCCGTGCAGCAGCGCCAACGCGTCCTTCGGAACGCCCGCCTCGTGCAGCAGGCCGACCATGCGAGCGGCGACGGCGGGCGTCTGTTCCGCGGGCTTGGCAATGACGGCATTGCCCGCGACCAGCGCCGCGACGACCTGGCCGGCGAAGATCGCCAGCGGAAAGTTCCATGGCGAGATGCAGACGAACACGCCGCGCCCGTTCATGCGCAGTTCATTGCTTTCGCCGGTCGGGCCGGGCAGCACCTGGTCCTGCAGGCGGATCTGCGCCTGGTCGGCGTAGTAGCGGCAGAAATCGACGGCCTCGCGCACTTCGGCAACGCAGTCGCCGAGCGTCTTGTGGCCCTCCTTGACGAGCAGGCCGCAGAACTCTGCCAGGCGCGAATCGAGCAGGTCGCCAGCGCGGCGGATGATGGCGGCGCGCTCGGCGACGGGGCGTTCGTTCCACGCGTCGAAGCCCGCATTCAGACGCGCGAAAGCGGCGTCGACGTCGGGCGCGGTGGCCTCGGCGATCACCGGCAACACCGTCGCGGCGACGGCCGCGTCCAGCGGCGCGCGCTCGGCGATCACGGCCAGGTCCGCGCCGGTGGAGTTGCGGCGCTGCAGGCCGTGGTCCACCGGGTAGAGGAACGCAGGCATCGGGAAGGCTGGCGGACGCGCATTGGTCATCGGCGAGGCGAGCAGGCGCTCGACGTCCACCGTGTTGTCGGCCAGCTGGTGCACGAAGCTCGAGTTGGCGCCGTTCTCCAGCAGGCGGCGCACGAGGTAGGCCAGCAGGTCGCGGTGTTCGCCCACGGGCGCGTACACGCGACACGCGACGCTCGCGTCCTTCATCACCTCGCGATAGATGCCTTCGCCCATGCCGTGCAGGCGCTGCATCTCGAACGCGGCGTTCTTCGCGCGCGCCATCTGCAGGATCGCGGCGATGGTGCCGGCGTTGTCCGTGGCGAACTGCGGGTAGATGACGTCGGCGTGCGCGATCAGCGAGCGCGCGCAGGCCAGGTAGGAGATGTCGGTGTGTTCCTTGTGCGTGAACACCGGATAGCCGGCCAGGCCGCCTTCCTGCGCGCGCTTGATCTCGCCGTCCCAGTAGGCGCCCTTGACCAGGCGCACCATGAAGCGAAGCTTGTGGCGGCGTGCGATGTCGGCGACGGCGTCCACCACCTGCAGCGCGCGGCTCTGGTACGCCTGCACGGCCAGGCCGAAGCCGCCCCACGACGGGTAAATGGCGGCGATGCGCGCGGCCAGCGCTTCGAGCACGTCCAGCGACAGCTCGAGGCGGTCGGTCTCCTCCGCGTCGATGGTCAGGTTCAGGTTGGCCTCGGCCGCCTGCACCACCAGCGTCCACACGCGGGGCAGCAGCTCGGCGAACACGCGCTCGCGCTGGCCGTCCTCGTAGCGCGAGAACAGCGCCGACAGCTTGATGGAGATGCCGTCGGCGATCTCCGGCGACGCGGCCACCTGGCCGCGCGCGATCGACTTGATGGCGTTCGCGTACGACGCGAGGTAACGCTCGGCGTCGTGCTCGGTGCGGGCGCCCTCGCCCAGCATGTCGTACGAGAAGCGCAGGCCGGTGGCGGCGTCGGGGCTGCCACGGCGCGCGCTCTCCAGCGCCTTGCGCTGGCCCTGCGCCTCCTCCATGGCCTCGCCGATGGTGCGGCCCAGCACGAACTGGCGGCCCAGCAACTGGATGGCGCGCACCGTGGCGGCCACCACCGTCTTGGCGCCCAGGCGCTTGAGCAGGCCGCCTTCGCCGTCCGCCTCGGGCAGGAACTTCTTCGACAGGGAGATCGCGCTGGCCGAGATGCCCGCCAGCAACCTGTGCGGGCCGTCGGCCACGGAGTCGGCGCCGAACTCGGCGCGGCCCAGCTGGTCGGCGGTGAGCGCGATGGCGGTCTCGACGTCGGGCACGCGCAGCAGCGCCTCGGCCAGGCGCATCAGGGCCAGGCCCTCGGCGCTGGAGATGGGGTACTCGCGCAGCAGCGATTCCATGGCCCAGAACGGCGCCGGCTTGTCGCGCACCGACTCCACCCACGGACGACCGGCGCGGATCACCTGGGCCCAATCGAGTTGCCCCGCCAGCGTGGCCAGCACGGCCTCGACCACGTCCACCTCCGGCCGGTACGGATAGGGCAGGCGGGCATGTTGTGGAGGCGCTACAAACGAGGGGTCGGACGAAGACATGGCGGTAGAAATCCTGACTGGATAATTTGGTAGCTTAGGGCGAGAATCCATGAGATAAATTCGGATTTCGTCAGAGACCTCGGAGATTCGTCCAGCATGAACAAGACCCAGCCAGAGCCCTCGTCGGTGTCGAATCTGAACGACAAGGGCATCGACAAGATCGACGCGCGCATCCTGCGCGTGTTGCAGCGGGATGGCCGCATCAGCAACCTGAAGCTGGCCGAAGAGGTGCACCTGTCGCCCACGGCGGTGCTCGAGCGCGTGAAACGCCTCACCCGCGAGAACTTCATCCTGGGCTACGAGGCGCGCCTGAACCCGAACAAGCTCGGGGCCAGCATGATGGTGTTCATCGAAGTGCTGCTCGATCGCACCGCCCCGGACATCATGGACACCTTCAAGGCGGCCGTCCAGACGCGCCCCGAAATCCTCGAGTGCCACCTGGTGGCCGGCGGCTTCGACTACCTCATCAAGACCCGCGTGGCCGACATGGCCGCCTACCGCGAGATGATCGCCTGGGTCTTCTGGAGCCGGCCCGGCGTGCGCGAGACGCGTACGTATACGGTGATGGAAGAGGTCAAGACCACCAACGCGCTGCCCATCTGACGCTCTACGCGGCGGCTTCCGGCTTCGGGGCACGCGAGCCGAAGATGGCCGTGCCCACGCGCACCCAGGTGGCGCCTTCGGCCACGGCGGCCTCCAGGTCGGCGCTCATGCCCATCGACAGGGTGTCCAGCGCC
>JACMOG010000136.1 GCA_014378125.1 Vitreoscilla sp.
CACGGCGCAGGCGACGGCCTATCGCGAGCGCATCCTGGCCGCGCTGCCCGAGGGCAGCACGTTCGAGCCGCTGATGACGCTGTACCTCACCGACAACCTGCCGCCCGACGAGATCAAGCGGGCCAGGGACGCGGGCGTCGTGGCCGTGAAGCTGTACCCGGCCGGCGCCACCACCAACTCCGACGCGGGCGTCACCGACCTGCGCAAGACGTACAAGACCCTCGAGGCCATGCAGCGCGAAGGCCTCAAGCTGCTGGTGCACGGCGAGGTCACGAGCCCGGACATCGACCTGTTCGACCGCGAGGCCGTGTTCATCGACGAGGTGTTCCGCCCGCTGCGACGCGACCTGCCCGAGCTGAAGGTGGTGTTCGAGCACATCACCACGAAGGAGGCGGCCCAGTACGTGGCCGAGTCCGACGCCCACACCGCCGCCACCATCACCGCGCACCACCTGCTCTACAACCGCAACGCCATCTTCACCGGCGGCCTGCGCCCGCACTACTACTGCCTGCCCGTGCTCAAGCGCGAGATGCACCGCCTGGCGCCGGTGGCCGCGGCCACCTCGGGCAGCGCCAGGTTCTTCCTGGGCACCGACAGCGCGCCGCACGCGTCGGTCATGAAGGAGGCCTCCGTGTGCGGCGCCGGTTGCTTCACGGCGCTGTCGGCGCTCGAGCTGTATGCCGAGGCGTTCGACAACGCCGGCGCGCTCGACAAGCTCGAGGGCTTCGCCAGCCACCACGGCCCCGACTTCTACGGCCTGCCGCGCAACGCCGGCAGCGTCACGCTGCGCCGCGAGGCCTACCAACTGCCCGAGAGCGTGCCCTTCGGCGACGCGGTGCTCAAGCCGCTGCGCGGCGGCGACACGCTGGGCTGGAAGCAGGCCTGAGAACCTGTGAACGAATCCGACACGCCCGCTCGTTCCGCCAAAACGCGCCCGCTCTGCGTTGCAAATGCTCGCCGTGACGCGAGCTACGGCTGTGCTTTGCGCCTTGACCGGACACATTTTGGCGGCCCGCTCGGACGCGCCGGATTCATTCACAGGTTCTGAGCGCGGGCCAAGCCCGCGCGCGGCGGGCGGACTTGGCCACGCGTGGGACAATCGGCCTCGTGGAGCGAGCCAGACCGTCGCTGGTACATCGGCCGAAAGGCTGTACTGGAGGAAGGTCCGGACTGCACAGGGCAGCGCAGCAGGTAACACCTGCCCGTCGAGAGCCGCAAGGTTCGAGGCGAGGATCAGAGCAACAGAGACGAGCCGATTCAGTTCGGGTGAAACGGGCAATCTCTGCGTGCAGCAACATCAAGTAGGCGGACGTCGACCTGGCCCGGGGAGTCCGCGGGTAGATGGCATCGAGCCGTGCTGGCGACAGCCGGCCCAGACGAATGACGGTCACGGCGCGCAGGCCCGCAAGGGCAGGCGCGACGCACAGAATCCGGCCTATCGGCTCGCTTCACAATAAATTCCAGGACGGCGTTCCGCACGGCGCCGTCGAGACAAGCTTCTCCGCATGAATCCTGACGCCGCCACCCTCTGGCGCCGACCCCGTTCGGCGTTGGCGGCCCTGCTCGCCTGCCTGGGCATGTTGGGCGCGTTCTCCATCGACACGTACATCCCGGCGTTCTCGGGCATCGCGCAGGCGCTGGGCGCCACGCCCGTGCAGATGCAGCAGACGCTGTCGGCCTACCTGTTCGGTTTCGCGGTGATGAACCTGTTCCACGGCGCGCTCGCCGACAGCTTCGGGCGCCGGCCCGTGGTGCTGTGGGGCATCGCCATCTTCACGCTGTCGTCGGCCGGCTGTGCGTTGTCGCACTCCGTGGGCCAGCTCGTGTTCTTCCGCCTCGCGCAGGGCATGAGCTCGGGCGCCAGCATGGTGGTGGGCCGCGCCATCATCCGCGACATGTTCCCGCCCGACGAGGCGCAGCGCGTGATGTCGCAGGTCACCATCTACTTCGGCGTCGCGCCCGCGGTGGCGCCCATCGTCGGCGGGCTGCTGCTGGTGCACTTCGGCTGGCACTCGGTGTTCATCTTCCTCACGCTCGTGGGCGTGCTGCTGTGGACGATCAGCTGGCGCCTGCTGCCCGAGACGCTGCATGCCACGCAGGTGCAGCCCTTCCATCCGGCGCACCTGCTCAAGGGCTACTGGGAGATGTTCTCCAGCCCGCGCTTCCTGGCGCTGGCGCTGGCGTCGGGCGTGCCGTTCAACGGCATGTTCCTGTACATCCTGTCGGCGCCGGTGTTCCTGGGCGACCTGCTGCACCTGCCGCCCACGCACTTCTTCCACCTGTTCCTGTTCACCATCGGCGGGATCATGGGCGGCGCGTTCCTGTCGGGAAAGCTCGCCGGAAAGATGGCGCCGGAGCGCCAGATCCGCATCGGCTTCACCATCATGTTCACCATCGCGGTGATCAACCTGGCGCTCAACGCGCTGTTCACGGCGCAGGCCTGGTGGGCCATCCCGCCGATCGGCATCTTCTCGTTCGGCTGGGCGCTGATGGTGCCGGTGGTCACCCTGATGGTGCTGGACCAGGCGCCGCTGCGCCGTGGCATGGCCTCGTCGCTGCAGGCCTGCATCGGCAGCGTGGCCAACGCCTTCGTGGCCGGCGTCATCTCGCCGCTCGTGATGCATTCCGCGCTTCACCTCGCCCTGGCGTCGCTGCTGATGTCGTGCATCGGCATCGTGGCGTGGATCTTCGTGCACCGCGGCGTGCTGGATCACCGAAAAACCTGAAAGCTGTCACTCAACTTTCAGTTGGTCCTGCCGATCTCAAGGGGGCACACCGTCCGTGCGGAGTCCCCTCATGTCGTCACGCTTCTCTTTTTCCCTCGTCGCCGTCGCCACCGTCCAGGCCCTGATGCTGGGCGGCGTGGCGTTGGCCACGCCTGCGGGCTTGGCGGCGGAGTCGGGTGCGGGCGTCGTCGTCGCCCAGCTCGGTCCTACGTCGCCAGGCTTCAGGATGGGCGTTTCGCGCAGCGAGAACGGCACGCCGCAGGCCACGGCGATCGGCGCGTCACCCATCGACAAGAAGCCGGCATCGGCCAAGGGCGTCGAATGGCGCGGCAATTCCTCGCATCCGTCTTCCGAGAAGGAGGAAGAGGAGAAGGCCGCCGCCAGGAAGGCCGAGGACAAGAAGGGCGACGGCAAGAAGGCCGAGGCCAAGGCCGCTGACGAGAAGAAGCCGGCCGACGCGAAGGCGCACGAAGACGAGGCGCCCAGGACCGCGAAGGCCATGGTCGCCAAGGCCCCGGCGTCCCCCGCCAGCGGCAGCGGCGGCAACGCCATGGACCAGCTGCGCGAGAAGCTCGCCGCCAAGCTGGGCGCCAAGCCGGC
>JACMOG010000137.1 GCA_014378125.1 Vitreoscilla sp.
GGGTTCATGTTCAACTGGTTGAACACCGTGCTGCCGATCACCTTCAGGAATCGGTCCTTCGTCATCTCGGGGCTCGTGAACATCTCGACGCTGCGTTCCGCCAGGGTCGCCACCGCGCCCAGCTCGAACGGCTTCGGGATGACGTACGCCATGCCGCCGAACTTGAACCACCAGAAGTTGTCGCGGGCGCTGTCGTGGCGCTTCTTGAAGTCCTCGTCGTCGGCGTAGGCCGACATCAGGCCGACCGACGCGGCGCCGAGCACGCCGAGCACGGCCGCCATGCGCGCCGGGTTCTCCACGCCCGCCCGGCCCAGCTTGTACAGGCCCTGCGCCCGCGCGTTCATGAACGGCACCGTCTGGGTGATCGCGCGCACCATCGGCCACGCGCCCTGCAGGCTGTAGTCGAGCATGTCGCGCGCCTGCAGCATGGCGTCGGCATGCGACACGCCGCGCGCCTTCAGCTGCTCGATCAGCGCCGTGCGGGGCATCTCCTCGCCGCGGTTGCTGAACTCGTTGTACGCGTCGAACGCGTTGTGCATCTTCGCCAGCACCGCCTGCATCTTGTGGTCGCTGTCGAGGACCGACTCGTCCGAGGCCATGCCGCGCGCGATCAGCTTGCGCACGTTCTGCGCCGTGTCGCCTTCCAGCATCGAGCCGAAGTGGAACAGGCCGCCGCCGGCCAACGCACTCACGTAGCTCTGGCTGTGCGGGTCGCTGGACTTGAAGCCCTCGATCGCATTCTTGATCGGGTTGCGCGAGGTGTCAGAAATCGCCATTGCCACCATCGAGCCGCGAATCAGGTGCCGGATCTTGAACGCCGGTGAGCTGGTCGCGCCGATCGTCAGCCAGTGCTTGAACGTCGACATCGCGTCCATCACGGGGTTGCGAAAGCCCGTGTCTTCCAGCGAGTTGATCGCCGCCAGCACGTCGCCGCGCTCGGAGTCGACGATGAAGTGGCGCTTGGCGCCATCGTCCAGGAACCACACGGCCTTGCCACCCGCTTTGCCCATCGAGTCGATCGTGGCCTTCGGCGCCTCGGTGGCGATGCCCATGTTGGCAGCCGCTTCCAGCGTCGCCTTCGCCGCGCGGTTCTTCGCCGCCGCGTCGATCAGGTGGCTCCAGTTCATCAGCGTGTTCTGCAGCAGGTCGCTGTTCAACTTGTCGGTGCCGCCCTTCAGCATCCTGATCGCCTGCTGGCGCACCAGGCCACTCTTCAGGCTGGCGCCGACGAACGAGCCGTCCGCTTCCGAGACCCGGTTGAACGGCACGTAGAACTCCTTCTCCCACACCTTGCGCGACTCCGGGTCGAGCAGGCCCGACTGCTCGGCCATGTCGAGCGCGTTCTTGTGGAACTCGTTGAAGTTCGCCAGCGCGTCCTTGTAGATCAGCGTGCGGTCGCGCGTCGTCTTGCCGTCGCGCGTGGTGTAGTCGAAGCCCGTCTTGTCCTTGTCGAGCGCCTTCAGTTCGGCGATGTCGGCCCCGCTGAACAGGTGCCCACGGTCTTCCGCCGTCAGCGCCTCGGCCCGGTTCGCGGCCACCCACCACAGGAAGTCGCCGCTCTCGTTCTTCAGCGGCGCAAACACCCGCTCGATCGCGCCGCCGGTGCGGTCGCCGTCATACACGCCGTCCCGCAGCGACAACTTGCCGTGGTTCAGGAACGCGTCGAACGCGCCCGGCGAGCCCTTGCTGATCCGAGCCAGCAGGTAGCCCTTCGATGTCAAGTCCTTGATCGGCGCGAACTGGTCCACTAGGCCCTGCGTCAGCTTCGCCCCGATGTTCGCGCGCAGCGCCGCCACCTTCTCCTTTAGCGTCGGCGCCTCCACCGTGCGGCCCACCCGCTCGAACGCCGCGCGCTGGCCCGGCGTGTAGTCCCGGTCGCTGTCATCCACGATCCGCTTCGCGCTCTCGCTGATACCCGGCCTCGCTGCATCGAAGTCGCCGTTGTTGCCGATGGCGCTCTTGATCTGCTTGGGGTCGAAGACCGCGTAGCTATCCGACGTCTTTTCTTGCGGCTCCCGCTTCGTGCCGCCGTCATAGTTTTCTGTCAGGTGCA
>JACMOG010000138.1 GCA_014378125.1 Vitreoscilla sp.
AAGCCGGCCAATATCTTCATCACGAACGACAACCGGGCGGTGCTGCTCGACTTCGGCGCCGCGCGCGAAGTGCTCAGCAAGGAAGGTCAGTTCATCCGGCCGATGTACACGCCGGGCTTCGCGGCGCCCGAGATGTACCGCCGCGACGGCTCGCTGGGCCCGTGGACCGACATCTACGCCATCGGCGCGTGCCTGTACGCCTGCATGCAGGGCTACCCGCCGAACGACGCGCCGCAGCGTATCGACAAGGACCGCCTGCCGCTGTCGCTCTCGCGCCTGCGCAACGTCTATTCCGACAACCTCATCGAGGTCATCGAGTGGTGCATGGCGCTCGATCCGCTCTCGCGGCCGCAGAGCGTGTTCGCGCTGCAGAAAGAGCTGTCGCGCGAGATCGAACGCCGCTACACCACGCTCAGCTTCTCCGAGCGGCTCAAGCTGCAGATCGAGAACCTGAAGTCCGGAACGCATCCTTGAGGCTCACTGAATGAAGTTTGGAACCTACCAGGTCAGCCGCAAGGGCGGCCGCGAGAAGAACGAAGACCGCATGGGCTATTGCTACACGCGGGATTCGGGCCTGTTCGCGCTGGCCGACGGCATGGGCGGCCATCCGGAAGGCGAGGTCGCCTCGCAGCTCGCGCTGCAGACGCTGGCGGCCTACTTCCAGAAGGAAGCCAAGACCGACCTGAAGGATCCGCAGCGCTTCCTGCAGGACGCCATCCTGGCCGGCCACCACCAGCTGCTGCGCTATGCCACCGGCCGCGGCCTCACCGACACCCCGCGCACCACCATCGTGGCCTGCGTCATCCAGGGCGGCAACATCTTCTGGGCGCACTGCGGCGACTCGCGCCTGTACCTCGTGCGCGGCGATCGCCTCATCGCCCGCACCCGCGACCACTCCTACTCCGAGCTGCGCGAGGCGCTGTCGCACGTGGTTCCGCTGGACGAGAAGGTCAATCGCAACGTGCTGTTCACCTGCCTGGGCAGCCCCGGCAAGCCGGTCATCGACAGTGCGGGCCCCATGGTGCTGCGCACCGGCGACCGCGTGCTGCTGTGCTCCGACGGCCTGTGGGGCAGCGTCGAGGATCCGGACATCGTCAAGATGCTGTCCGGCTTCCCCATCCACGACTCGGTGCCCGAGATCGTGGAGCAGGCGCTGCGCAACGCCGGCGAGAAGAGCGACAACGTCACCGCGCTGGCCGTCGAGTGGGAAGCGTCCGAGGACGACGACGCCAACGGCAACGTGTCCACCCGCACGCTGGGCGAGGACGTGTTCGCGTCCACCATCCAGGCCAGCATGAGCGGCGACTCGTTCCTGCCCGACATCGACGACGACGAGATCGAGCGGTCCATCCGCGAGATCAACGAGGCCATCCAGCGCTCCGGTCCTCGCAAGACCTGACCCCGATCCCCGGCTCATGTTCGGGGTCAGGCATTGCCGCTGGGTACAGCGGAGATGCCAGACCCCTTGCACCCCATACAAGAAACAGGAATTTCCGCATGACCTTCGTCCGCACCCAGAACCGCGCCGTCAACGAGCTGCGCCCGGTCAAGCTGACGCGCAACTTCACCGTCCACGCCGAGGGCTCGGTGCTGGTGGAGTTCGGCGCCACGCGCGTGCTGTGCACGGCGTCGGTGGAAGACCGCGTGCCGTCGTTCCTCAAGGGCAAGGGCGAAGGCTGGGTGACGGCCGAATACGGCATGCTGCCGCGCGCCACGCACACGCGCTCCGACCGCGAGGCCGCGCGCGGCAAGCAGAGCGGCCGCACGCAGGAGATCCAGCGCCTGATCGGTCGCTCGCTGCGCGCCGTGTTCGACCTGAACCTGCTGGGCGAGCGCACCATCACGCTCGACTGCGACGTGCTGCAGGCCGACGGCGGCACGCGCACCGCGGCCACCACCGGCGCCTGCGTCGCGGCGCACGACGCCGTCGCCAAGCTGCTGGCGGCCGGCAAGATCGACCGGAC
>JACMOG010000139.1 GCA_014378125.1 Vitreoscilla sp.
CAGCGCGCTGCGCTTGCCGCCGCGGAAGCAGTAGACCAGGAAGCGGTCGTCTGGCTTGTAGTTCGAGATGAGGTCGGCCGTGTGGCGGGCCAGGTTGCGGAACGAGTGCTGCGCGCCGATCAGGTAGGCGGCGTGCTGATCGGTCTTGTACTGGATGCCCACCTCGGCGAACTCGGCGTCGTCGACGACAGGCAGGTTCACCGCGCCGGGCACGTGGTCGTCGAGGTATTCGTGCGGCGAGCGCGCGTCGATGACCAGCGCGTATTGCTCGAACGGCAGCGGCGCCAGCACGGACGTGTCGCCCGGCAGGGGGTCGGTCAAAGAGGTCATGGGGTTCATTGTCAGGTCAATGCGCCTGGGCGCCGAGCGCCCGTCGCGCCCAGCCGCTGAGCGCGTCGTCGGCCAGCACCAGGATCGTCATGGCCGCCAGCACGCTGGCGGCCTGGGCCTGCTGGAACAGCGACAGGTGGAAGTAGAGCATCTGCCCCAGGCCGCCGCCGCCCACGAAGCCCAGGATGGTGGCCATGCGGATGTTCATCTCCCAACGGTAGAGCGTGTAGCCCAGGCACTGCGCGGCGATCAGCGGCAGCGTGCCGTAGGCGAAGCGCGCCACCGGGCCGGCGCCCAGGCCGCGCAGCGCGGCCTCGGGCAGCGGCGACGCGTTCTCCAGGCCCTCGGCAAACAGCCGGCCCAGCACGCCGGTGGTATGCAGCGCCAGCGCCAGCGCGCCGGCGAACGGGCCCACGCCCGCGGCCAGCACCATCAACGCCGCCCAAACCAGCTCGGGCACGCTGCGCAGGCCGTTGAGCAGCGAGCGCGCCAGCCACTTGGCGGGCGTGCCGAATCGGCCCGCGGCGGGCAGCGCCAGCAAGCCGCCGAGCACCATCGGAATGGCGGTGCCCAGCAGCGACACGGCAAGCGTCTGCAGCGAGGCGAAGCCCACCTGGCGCAGGAAGCCGGGCGACAGGTCGGGCGGGAAGAACTCGCGCACGAAGCGCCCCATCGCGTTGCGGCCCTCCTCGGCGAAGAGGCCGCCGAAGTCGACCGCGAGATAGCGGAAGCTGGCCACCACGCCCAGCGCGATGACGGCCACGTAGGCGAGCCCGGCGACGCGTTGCCCGTGCCGCGCCGTCATGCAAGCACCTTGCGTAGGATCAGGCTGATGGCGTCGGCCAGCATCACCAGCGCGAGGAACACCAGCGAGATGCTGCTCACCTCGCCACCCACGAAGCCCTTGAGCGCCTGGTCCATCAGCTGGCCCAGGCCGCCGGCGCCGACGAAGCCCATGACGACGGCCGCGCGGATGGCGCATTCCCAGCGATAGACGGTGTACGACACGAGCTCTTCGGCGGCCAGCGGCAGAAGGCCGAAGCACAGCGCGGCCACGCGGCCGCTGCCGGCCTGCAGCAGCGCGCGCGCCGGCCGCGCGTCGGTGGACTCGAGGATCTCGGAGTACACCTTGGCCAGCATGCCGCCGTAGGTGATCGCCAGCGCCATCACGCCGGCCGCGGGCCCCAGCGACAGCGCGCGCACGAACATCAGCGCCCACACGATCTCCGGCACCGAGCGCAGCAACACCATCAGTGTGCGCACCGCCTGGCGCAGCGCCCGCCCGCGCCAGCGGCCGTTGGCCGGCCCGATGGCCGACACCGACAGCGAGCGCGTGGCGCAGAACGCCAGGGGCACGGCGATGGCGAACGCGAGTGCCATGCCCGCGGTGGCGATGGCCAGCGTCTGCAGCGTGGCGGCCAACAGCTCGTGCAGGAACTCGGGCGTCACCGACGGCGGCAGGAAGCCGGCGAGGAAGCTGCCCATCACCTGCAGGTTGGCCGGGGCTAACAGGATGGCCGGATGGAACTCAGACAGGTGCAGCACGGGCCATAGCAACACGAGTGCGGTGGCGGCCCAGCCCAGGCGCCGGCGGGCGAGCGGGTCGCGCTGCGCCGCCCTCGTCGAGGCCGCCACGGCGCTCATGCCGAGGCGAACGGCAGCGTCGCCCGGTGCGCACTCTCCACCGGCGGCTCCGCGGTCGGCCCGGCGTCGCCCGCATACAGCGCGGCGAGCCGCTCGGGGGTGACCTGCGCCGCGGGCAGGTCGAACGCGATGGCGCCGTCGCGCATGCCCACCACGCGCGGGAACCAGCGCAAGGCCAGGTCGACGGCATGCAGCGACGCGACGAACGTGGCGCCG
>JACMOG010000140.1 GCA_014378125.1 Vitreoscilla sp.
ATGCTGTGGTCGGTGTTGAACTGGATTTGCATGGGTGTCCTCGATGGGTGGATGGTGGCGGCGCGCCTGAGATCGGCGCGGTTAACCGGCAGTTGCCGGGGCCCGCCAGACCGTGTTCCCGATGTCGTCGGCGATCAGCAGGCCACCGCTGCGGTCGATCGCCAGCCCGACGGGGCGGCCGTTCACGTGATCGTCACCGCTGAGAAATCCGGTGACCATATCGGTCGGCGGCCCCGTGGGCTTTCCGTCCGCGAATGGCACGAACACGACCTTGTAGCCGTTCACCGGGCTGCGGTCCCAGCTGCCGTGCTCGCCGACGAAGGCGCCGGCCTGGAACGCCGTCGTCAGGCTGGTGCCGCCGTTGAACACCAGGCCGAGCGGCGCGACGTGCGAACTCAGCGCGTAGTCGGGCACGATCGCCTTAGCGACGAGATCGGGACGTTGAGGCATCACGCGCGGGTCGATGTGGGCGCCGTAGTAGCTGTAGGGCCAGCCGTAGAAGCCGCCGTCCTGCACCGAGGTCAGGTAGTCGGGCACCAGGTTCGCACCGATCTCGTCGCGCTCGTTGACAACGACCCACATCTTGCGGCTTTGCGGCTCCCACTGCATCGCGTTCGGATTGCGCAGGCCGCTGGCGAAGATGCGCATCGCGCCTGATGCGCGATCGACTTCCCAGATCGCGGCACGGTTCAGTTCTGCCGGCATGCCGTTCTCGGTGATGTTGCTGTTCGAGCCGACGCCGACGTAGAGCTTCTTGCCGTCCGGGCTGGCCAGCAGCGCCTTGGTCCAGTGGTGGTTGAGGGTGCTTGGCAGGTCGGCGAGTTCGATGCCAGGCTCGGCGATGCGGGTGGCACCCGCGGCGTAGGCGTACTTCATGATCCTGTCGGTGTCCGCCACGTAGAGCGTCTGGCCAATCAGCTGCAAGCCGAACGGCGAGTGCAAGTGCTCCAGAAAGACATGTTGCTCCCACTTGCCGGCACCTGCCGGCTTGCGCAGCAGCGTGATCCGGTTCCCGCCCTTCGCGCCCTTGCCGGACTGGTTCTTGACCATGCCCGCGATGAGTTGCTTGGGCGTGGTCACGGGCTCGGTTCCGGGCCCGTTGGATTCGACGACCAGCACATCGCCGTTGGGCAGCGTCAGGAGCTGGCGCGGGTGCTGCAGGCCGTCGGCAATTTTCTCGATGTTGAGGCCGGCGGCCACCGTGGGCCGAGCGTCGCCCTGCCAGCCGACACCAGTGGGCACCTGCATCGGCGGCACCAGGAAGTTCCTGGCCGCAGGCAGGACGGGGGCCTTTCCCATCTGTTGCTGCGGATCGACCACCGCCCGCTCACTGCATGCGCCGAGCGCCCCGAGCAGGACCGTGGGAAGAAGAGCCGCCCATTGCGTACGTGTCATGCCAATACCCTGTTGTCGTCGTTCGTCTGCTGCAGAGTCACCAGCACGTTGCCTGCGACCAGCAGCGCGACCGTCAGCACCGACAGCCAGACGCCTTGCGGGACGGCCGCATAGGCGTCCCGGCTGTGCACCAGGGCATTGACGATGGCCACGACGACCGCCAGCAGGTACAGGAAGAAGGCCGCCTTGTCGCGGGCCGTGCCGGGCCGGGCACCGGGAAACCAGACCCGGACCAGGTTGATCAGGCGCGGCACCACCGCGACGAACAGCCCGATGCAGATCAACCAGGCCGCCGACTTGACCCACAGCACATCCGCGCTGCGCGTGTAGATCACGTCGAAGATCAACGCGCCGACAAAGAAGCCGAAAGGAATCGGATTGAGCAGGTCGAACACGACCGTCGCTGCGGTGGATGTGCGCTTCTGGATTTCAGGGTTCATGCGGGACTCGTTCTGTGGAAGTGGGCAAGGCAGCGTGGTCGGTGGGAAGGCAGCCCGCCCTCCCCACCCCTGTCAACGCTTGATGCGCGAGATCTTGGTGCCTTCGATGCTGAGGCTCGCCATCAGACCCTGCTGGTCGAGGACGAAGGCATAGGCGTTGCCCTTGAGGGTGGAGGTGGACAGGTTCTTGGCGACACCTTCGTTGACGACGACCACGCTGGGTCGACACCGAGCTCCCAACCCTTGGACGCGTTCAGGAAGCGCTCGGCCTTCTCGTTCATGAGGAAGACGACATAGCCGTATGACTGGAGGCGGCCATCCAGGCCGTGGC
>JACMOG010000141.1 GCA_014378125.1 Vitreoscilla sp.
ATCCAGCAGCGTGATCGAGGTGACGCCGTCCTGGGCCACCAGGCAGCTCTCCAGCGGCTGGCGCAACTGACGATCGAGCAGCCTGCGCTGCAGCGCGGCCGACACCGGCTGGTTGCTGGCCCACAGCTTGATGCCGGAGATGTCGAAGATGTCCGTCGCCGCGATGATCCGCTTGGTCTCGCTCGCCTCCAGGATGGCGGCCAGCGCGTGCGGATTGGCGCTCCGGAACGGGGCCTGGTAGGACAGGGTCGACATGGCGGTGGATCCGGGAGTTTCGTATCTCCTTCTTCGGCCGCCGGCGCCATCGCTTGAGGGCGGCTATCCGGAGAAAACCCTTGGTCTAACCTCTCGTTCCAGGATGACCCGAACGTGCGTCAGTCCTGGCGCAGCAGCGCGTGCATCTGCAGGCAGCGCCGGAACTGCCCGCGCCGGAGGTAGGCCCAGGTCAGCTCCGACACGCTCAGGGGCAAGGCGGCCTTCCAGGCCTCGCGCAGCGTCGCTGGCGTCGTCCCGTCGGTGGTCGAGGGCGGGAACGAGCGCAGGACCCGGTTGCAGTCGCGCCAATCGCGCGTGGCGAAGTGCGCCATGGCGAACAGCGTCGCCCGGCTGATGCCCGCGTCGGAGTCGCGCAGGTGCGGCCCCGAGCCGGCCAACGCGAGCATGCGGTCGCGCATCTTGGCGGGCGACGGCGTGCCGATCATGCTGCCGGGCCGCAGCCGGTAGTGGATCCACGTCTGCGGCACGTGGATGAACGTGCGCATGGACAGCGCCACGCGCGGCATCAGCTCGAGGTCTTCGTAGTCGCGCCGCTCCACGAAGCGCAGCGACGGCGACCAGGCATCGCGTCGCACGATCTTCGACCAGGCGTGCATCTGGCCGCGATGGAACAGGCCGTGCATCAGGTGGTCGCGATCGCGCGAGAGCACGTTGCTCAGGCCGTTGAAACTGCGCACGTGCGCGTTGCGCGCAAGCCGGCGGGCCTGGCTGCCGGAGCGGCGCTTCGGCGGCGCGACGTCGGCCGCGCCGATTTCAGGAACGACCTTGAAATCGCACATCACCAGGTCCGGCCGGTGCTTGTCGACCACCTCGCGCAGGGCCAGGATCGCGCCGGGCGCCATGGTGTCGTCGGAGTCGACGAACCACAGGTACTCTCCGCGCGCATGATCGAGCAGCGTGTTGCGCGCGACCGCGATGCCGCGGTTGACGGGGTGCGTCACGACGCGCACGCGTTGCGGGTGCCGCGCCTGCACGGCCGCCAGGATCGCTCCTTCGCCGTGCGGCGAGGCGTCGTCGACGAAGATGACCTCCACACCGGGCACGTCCTGGTCGAGGATGGAGGCGACGCAGGCCTCGATGTAGGGCGCCACGTTGTAGACGGGCACCAGGATGCTGAGCCAGGGAGGGGACATCGTGAAATGCTGGTTGGGATCGGGGCGGCGCGCCGGCGGATTCACGGCCGAGATGCCTGTCTAGACAAGTCGACCGTCCACATTGTGTCATCACTGACACATGAATTGATCCCGCCCGGGGTTTCGTTGCCGGTTTTACCTTCCGGCAACGCGACCGGCCTCGCCGTCCGTTTGCAGGAGGGCCAGCCGGGGCATCACCGCCAGCGCGTTGGCCCGCGTCTGCGCCGCGAGCTCTGCCACCGTCACGTTGCGCAACGCCGCCAGGCTCTCGGCGATGCGCGCCACCTCGGCCGGCTCGTTGCGCGCCTGCGGCAACGGCGGCGACGCCGCCCCGCGCCCGGCCGCGGTGCGATAGAGCCAACGCGGCGGGATGTCGGGCGAGTCGGTCTCCAGCACCGGCACCGACACCGGCACGGCGACGGCCACGCGGCGGATCTGGTGCGCCGTCTCGAAGGTGACCGAGCCGCCGAAGCCCAGCCGGAAGCCGCGCTCCACGAAGTGCCCGGCCTGCTGGTCGCTGCCGTTGAAGGCGTGCGCGATGCCGCCCGGCACCTCGATGCGGCGCAGCCCGGCCAGCACCGCGTCCGACGAGCGCCGCACGTGCACCAGCACCGGCAGGCCGGCGCGGCGCGCCATCTTCAGCTGCTCGCGGTAGAAATGTTCCTGGCGCGGACGGATGGCGATCAGCCCCGGCACGAACAGGTCGACGCCGATCTCGCCGACGGCCACCAGGCGCGGGTCGTCGCGGTGGTCGCGCAGCGCCTGTTCCAGCCTGTCGAGATCGTCGTCGGCCGCGTCGCCCACGCACAGCGGATGGATGCCCAGCGCGTAGGCCAGGCCGTGGGCGTGCGCCAGCGTGCGAACCGTGTCGAAGTTGAACACGCCCACCGCCGGGATCACCTGCATCGTGACGCCCGCCGCATTGGCGCGCGCCACCACGGCCGGGCGATCGGCGTCGAACTCGCGAGCGTCGAGATGGCAGTGGGTGTCGATCCAC
>JACMOG010000013.1 GCA_014378125.1 Vitreoscilla sp.
CTGCTCGACGCCCGCGACGGGCTCGACCCGCTGCACGCCTGGCTGGCCGAGGTGGTGCGTCGCACGGCCGTGATGGTGGCGAAGTGGCAGGCGGTGGGCTTCGCCCACGGCGTGATGAACACCCACAACATGTCCATCCTGGGCGTCACCATCGACTACGGCCCGTTCGGCTTCCTCGACGGCTACGACCCCGGCCACATCTGCAACCACTCGGACAGCGGCGGCCGCTACGCGTTCGCGCGCCAGCCCAACGTGGCGTGGTGGAACCTGCACGCGCTGGGCCACGCGCTGCGCCCGCTGTGCGCCGATCCCGACGCCAGCCTGCCGCCCGTGCTCGACGCCTTCGGCGACCTCTTCACCGAGGCGCACTCGGACAACATGCGCGCCAAGCTGGGCCTCGAGCTGGCAGAGGACGACGACAAGGCGCTGCTCGACGACCTGCTCGTGCTGATGGCCGGCGAGCGCGTCGACCACACGATCGCCTGGCGCGCGCTGGGCCGGTTCGACCGCGGCTCCGGCGCCACGCCGGCGGCGCTGCGCGACCTGTTCATCGACCGCGCCGCGGCCGACGCCTGGGGCGAGCGCTACCTGCGCCGGCTCGAGACCGAGACGCGTGCCGACGCCGAGCGCCGCGCCGCGATGGACGCCGTCAACCCGAAGATCGTGCTGCGCAACCACCTGGCGCAGGCCGCCATCGACCAGGCCGTGGCCGGGGACTTCGGCGAGGTGCGAGCGCTGTACCGAGCGCTGCGCCGTCCCTTCGACGAGCAGCCCGGCGACGCTCGCTACGCGGCGCTGCCGCCGGACTGGGCGCGGCACATCGAGGTGTCGTGCTCGTCATGAGCGCCTGAAACCTCCTGACACACGCCTGCGCTAGAATTCGGCCCCGGCGCGCCGCCTTTCGCGGCCGTGCCGCTGCCCCTTCCGACGCGCCGCCCCGCGGCCGCCAGCGCCCCTTTCCAGCCTTGACGGGCGTTCTCGCAGACCATGAAATTCATCTTCGACATCCTGCCGGTCATCCTGTTCTTCGCGATGTACAAGATCGCCGGAAGGATGCCCGACCAGGGTGCGGCGCTCGCCACGCACTGGCTGGGCACGCTCGTGCAGGGCGGCATCGTCGGCCAGACCGAGGCGCCGGCGTTGCTGGCCACGGCGGTGGTGGTGGTGGCCACGATCGCACAGGTGCTCTGGTACAAGGCCACCAGGCAGAAGATCCACCTGATGCTGTGGGTGAGCACGGCGCTGATCGTGATCTTCGGCGCCCTGGCGGTGTGGTTCCACAGCCAGATGTTCATCATGTGGAAGCCGAGCATCTACTTCTGGGTCTCGGGCCTCATCTTCTGGGCCAGCCAGACCTTCTTCCACAAGAACATCTGGCGCTCGGCGCTGGGCGAGGACCTGGTCGTGCCCGACACCGTATGGCAGCGCTTCAACTTCAGCTGGGTGGCCTTCTTCGCGTTGATGGGGCTGCTCAACCTCGTGGTGGTGTACTTCGCCCGGGACTACTGGGTCAGTTTCCACACCTTCGTCAGCACGGGCCTGTCATTCGTGTTCGGTGCCGCCGCGTTCTACTACCTCAGCAAGCACATCGAGCCGGAACTCGCGGCCGACAAGCCGGGCACCTGAATATGACGACGACCCCGCTGCATGCCGCGATCACCCAGGCTCTCGAGGAGCGCCTGCAGCCCGCCGAGCTCGAGTTGGTGGACGACAGCGCGGCCCATGCGGGCCACGCCGGAGCCCGCGAAGGATCGCATTTCAACGTGCGCATCGTGAGCGAGAAGTTCGCCGGATTGCCCCGAATTTCGCGCCATCGCCTCGTGTATGATGCCCTCCGCCCATGGATGGCCGAGGGCATCCATGCGCTCGCCATCGATGCCCGCACGCCGGACGAAGTTGCATGACTGCGCCCCAAGGGATTCGGGTTTCACCAACCTGAATTACCTTCGACATAGTGAAACCCCCCAGGAACTTAATCCTTCCTGTTCACTTCCAAAACCGTTTGCTCGAAAGTCTCCCAGCATGAATTTCAAAATCTCGGCCGCCCTGATCGGCACCCTCGTGCTGCCGTTCGCCGTGATGGCGCAGAACGTCGCCACCGTCAATGGCAAGCCGGTTCCGATGGCCCGCGTCGACGCGCTGATCAAGACCGCCACGCACGGCCAGGAAGCCACGCCGGAAATGCGCCAGCAGGCCAAGGACCAGGTCGTCATCCGCGAGATCTTCGCGCAGGAAGCCGAAAAGCAAGGCGTCGCCGCCACCGCCGACTACAAGACCCAGCTCGACCTGCTGCGCCAGACGGTGCTCATCAATTCGCTGTTCCAGAACTACATCAAGGCGCATCCGGTCAGCGACGCCGACGCGCAGGCGGAGTACAACAAGATCAAGGCCGAGCAGTCGGGCACCGAGTACCACGCCCGCCACATCCTGGTCGACAGCGAAGACGAAGCCAAGAAGCTGATCGCCCAGATCAAGGCCGGCTCCAAGTTCGAAGACGTCGCCAAGAAGAGCTCCAAGGACACCGGCTCCGCCGAAAACGGTGGCGACCTCGACTGGGCCAAGCCGGCCTCGTACGTGCCCGAGTTCTCGACGGCGCACCAAGGCCTGAAGATGGGCCAGATGACCGACACCCCGGTCAAGACCCAATTCGGCTACCACATCATCCGCCTGGAAGACTCGCGCACCGCGCAGTTCCCGTCCTACGAC
>JACMOG010000142.1 GCA_014378125.1 Vitreoscilla sp.
AGGGTGTGCCGGCCCTCCACCAGCGGCAGCCCCGCCGACAGCGAGGCGCGGGTGGCGTGCTGGCCGTGCAGGCGGCAGATCTCCAGGATGCAGTCGAGCAGCGGGTCGGGGTGGACCAGGTCCTGGCGCACGGCGCTGCCGGCCACCGAGGCGGGGACCGGGGTTGCCGGCGCGGGCGCCGGGGCGGGCGGCTGAGCGGGCGGGACGGCGGAGGTGGGAACGCTCATCGAAGGGGGAGTCTCGTTGGGAGCGCCGGCAAGTGGCGCCTCGTCAAGCGATATCGGCGCAGTGCACGTCGAATTGACCCCGGCGCCGGTCGGCGAAGAAATGCTCCAGCGTGACCTTCACGGTCTTGAAGGCGAGCTCGCCCCAAGGGATCTCGGACTCGTCGAACAGGCGGGCCTCGATGGTCTCGGGGCCGGGATCGAGCGCGGCGCTGGTCATTTCAGCCCGGTAGTAGAGGTGGACCTGGCCCACGTGGGGCACGTTGAGCAGCGTCAGCAACGGCCCGAGCACGATCTTGGCGCCGGCCTCTTCCACCGTTTCGCGCACCGCGCCCTGCCCGGTGCTCTCGTCGAGTTCCATGAAACCGGCCGGAAGTGTCCAGAATCCCCGACGCGGCTCGATGTTGCGCAGGCACAGCAGCACCTTGCCCTCGAACACCGGCACGGTGCCCACCACGTTGAGCGGGTTCTCGTAGTGGATCGTCTCGCACACCGTGCAGACGGCCCGCTCGCGGTTGTCGTCGGGCGGCTCGCGGTACACGGTCGGCGCGCCGCACACGCGGCAATGGCGGATCGAACGGGGGCTGAACATGGGATGGTCTCTTCAGGTTCGGGCCAGTGTACCCATGCCGGTGTGGGGCATGCGGTGCATGGCATCATCCCCGCCTTCCCGGCCCTCGGGTCGGCCGCTTGCCTTGGAAAGCCCTGCCATGACCGATGTCATCACCGTCCCCGTCGTCCCCCGCGTGCACGTGCATGGCGGCGGCGAGTTTCCCGTCCACCGCATCTACTGCGTGGGCCGCAACTACGCGGAGCACGCGGCCGAGATGGGCCACGACGCGCGCGAGTCGCCGTTCTTCTTCATGAAGCCGGCCGACGCCGTGGTGCCCGTGCGCGAGGGCGAGACGGGCATGGTCGACTACCCGACGCTCACCACCGACCTGCACCACGAGATCGAGCTGGTGGTGGCCATCGGCGACGCCGCCGCCGGCAACGGCCGCGACGTGGCCGAGGAGGACGCCACGCGCCTGATCTTCGGCTACGCGGTGGGCCCGGACATGTCCCGGCGCGACCTGCAGGCCGTGGCCAAGAAGGCCGGTCGGCCGTGGTCCATCGCCAAGGGCTTCGACCAGTCGGCCCCGATCGGCGCCATCCACCGCATCGAGGAGACCGGCGAGCTCGCCACCGGCGCCATCACGCTCGACGTGGACGGCACGCCGCGCCAGCGCGGCGACCTGTCCGACCTGATCTGGAACGTGCGCGAGACGATCTCCTGGCTCAGCCGCGCCTGGACGCTCAAGCCCGGCGACCTGATCTTCACCGGGACACCCGCGGGCGTGGCCGCCGTGAACCGCGGCCAGACGCTCACCGGCCGCATCGCCGGGCTCGGCGACCTGGTCGTGACGCTTCGCTGAGCGGGCGATGCAGCTCTACAGCTACTTCCGTTCGTCGGCCAGCTGGCGGGTGCGGATCGCGCTGGCCCTCAAGGGCGTCACGGTCGACTACCTGGCCGTGCACCTGTTGAAGAAGGAGCAGACGTCGCGCGAGTACCTGGCCGCCTCGGACGGCACTGGCCTCGTGCCGCTGCTGGTGCTCGACGACGGCCAGCGGCTGCATCAATCGATGGCCATCATCGAGTACCTCGACGAGACGATTCCCGAGCCGCCGCTGCTCCCGCGTGACGCCCTCGGCCGCGCTCGCGTGCGCGCGCTGGCGCAGGACATCGCCTGCGAGATCCATCCGCTGAACAACGTCCGCGTGCTGGGCCACCTCACCGGCACGCTGGGCGTGGACGACGCGGCGCGCGGCGCGTGGATCCATCGCTGGATCGAGGACGGCCTGGCCGTGGTGGAGCGCCAGCTCGCCGCGCGGCCGGCCACCTTCTGCGACGGCGACACCCCCGGGCTCGCCGACTGCCTGCTGGTGCCGCAGGTGTTCAACGCGCAGCGTTTCGATTGCGCCCTCGACTCCCTGCCCAACGTGATGCGCGTGCACGCCACGTGCATGGCCCACCAGGCCTTTTCAAGTACCCAACCGTCCGCCTGTCCGGACGCCTTTTGACATGCCTGTCGAGATCGTCGAACCCCTGCCGCTGGACGCCTTCTTCCGCCCCGAGCACTGGCCGTCGGGCACCGGCGCGTTGATGACCACGCGGGTAGGCGGCGTCAGCCTGGCGCCGTTCGACTCGCTCAACCTCAAGGCGCAGACGGCCGATCCGCTCGACCAGATCGCCGTGGCCGAGAACCGGCGCCGTTTCGCCACGACGCTGGGCGCCACTCCGGTGTTCCTCGACCAGGTGCACGGCACGCGCGTGGTGCGGCTGACGGCGGCGGACGCCAGCCCCGACGCGGCCATGGAGCGCGCCGACGCGAGCATCACCACCGTACCCGGCATCGCCTGCACGGTGATGGTGGCCGACTGCCTGCCGGTGCTCTTCGCTAC
The DNA here is from genome assembly GCA_014378125.1 of Vitreoscilla sp. The sequence goes on from JACMOG010000142.1 coordinate 2,667, forward strand.
GCGCGACGGCCGCGCGGTGGGTGCGGCGCACGCCGGCTGGCGCGGGCTCGCGGGCGGCGTGCTGGAGGCCACGGTCGACGCAATCCGAGCCGCGGCGCCGGTGCCCGCGGCCGACATCGTGGCGTGGCTGGGCGCGTCGATCGGGCCCCAGGAGTTCGAGGTGGGCGCCGACGTGCTGGCCGCCTTCCACGACGCCGAGTCGCGCCACTTCGTGCCGGCGCCCGCGCGCGACGGCGTGCCCAAGTGGCGGGCCGACCTGCCCGCGCTGGCCGAGGGCCGGCTGCGCCGCCTGGGGCTCACCGAGGTGAGCGGCTGCGGTCAGTGCAC
>JACMOG010000143.1 GCA_014378125.1 Vitreoscilla sp.
CGCCCAGGGTTGGAACGACGAACCGGGCGAGTCTCTTTTGTGAGGTCAAGGAGGAGCCGCGCCGCAGGCCGGCGGAGGACACGAACAAAAGAGACTTGCCCGGTGGGTCGTGACTGACCCCGCGCGCCCCGCAAACCGACGCCCCGCAATCCGGCACCCCGCAAACCGGCACCCCGCAAACCGGCACCCCGCAAACCGGCACCTCACAGTTCGACGCACTTCGCAATCCGCCGATGATCCCAAAAAAAAGCGCCTGCGGCGTTTGCCTGCAGGCGCTCGATCCAGAAATCGACAGGCGCTCAGACGCGCTTGCGGTACTCGTGGGTGCGCGTGTCGATTTCGATCTTGTCGCCGGTTTCCACGAAGCTGGGCACCGAGATCTCGAAGCCGGTGGCGATGCGCGCGGGCTTCATGACCTTGCCCGAGGTGTCGCCCTTGGCGGCCGGCTCGGTGGTGATCTCGCGCACGACGGGGGTGGGCAGTTCGACGGAAATGGCCTTGCCGTCGTAGAACACCACTTCGACGGGCATGTTGTCCTCGAGGTAGTTGATGGCGTCGCCCATGTTCTCGGACTCGACCTCGAACTGGTTGTACTCGGTGTCCATGAACACGTACATCGGATCGGCGAAGTACGTGTACGTGCAGTCCTTCTTGTCGAGGATGATCTGGTCCATCTTGTCGTCGGCCTTGAAGACGACTTCGGCGCCCGAACCGTTGAGCAGGTTCTTCATCTTCATGCGCACGGTCGCGGAGTTGCGGCCACCGCGGCTGTATTCGGTCTTCAGCACGACCATCGGGTTCTTGTCGTGCATGACGACGTTGCCGGCGCGGATTTCCTGAGCGATTTTCATGGGTCGATTCCAGAGCTAGTCGAGACTAGAGAGCGCGTTACTGTTGGACGAGGAGAAGGCGCCGGACGCAAAAAGCAGTCTTCGGCGGTCGCTCGCGCAGCCGGACATCCCGCCGCTGACGTAACGCAAAGCCCTGGATTTTAGCGCTTTTCCCGGACGAAGGCGAGCAGGCGGGTGGCGAGGTCGGTTGAACCCGCCAATTGGTCACGCCACGCCCGGGTGGCGGCGCCCGTGGCCGACAGGGTTTCGGGCGTCCAGGCGGGCAGCGGCGCGGCGGGGTCGTCGAGGCCGTTCCAGGCGGCGGTCCAGTCGCGCAGCACGTCCGCGGCCGGCGCGTCGGCCCGCGCCAGCGCGAGATCGAGGAACGCGGCGATCTTCGGGCCGTGTGCGCCGTCGTCCTGCGGGTAGGCCTGCCAGACGAAGGGGCGGCCGGCCCATTGCGCGCGCACCCACGAGTCCTCTCCGCGCACGAAGTTCAGGTCGGCGGCCCACAGCAGGCGGTCGAAGTCGGACTGCGACAGCCAGGGCAGGGCGTGCTGGCGCAGCGGGGTGGCCGCGTCTCCGGCCGTGGCCAGCGCGGCGCGCACCGCGCCGGTGGCAGGGCCGGGCGCGGTGGCCAGCAGCGTGGGCAGGCCCTGCGCGGCCAGCGAGGCCACCAGGCGATCGACCGGCGCGCCGGGGTAGCAGAACAGGCTCACCAGGCGCTCGCCGTCGCGCAACATCACATGGTGGGCGGCGAGCCAGGCGTCGCGGGCGAACAGGGGGCGTTCCGCGTCCAGGCCGGGCTCGCGCAGCAGCCCGCCGGTGGCCGCGGTGAAGCCGGGATAGAAGAACCACTTGACGAGCCCGCGCGCCGGGCCGCTCATCTGCGGCGAGGCGAGCGCGTGGCTGCGCTCCACGTAGCGCTCGGCGCTGAGGTACTCCAGGTTGATCCACGCCGGCGGACGCTCGGTCGCGGCCATCGCCGCCAGGAACGCCGGCGCCGGATCGCAGCCGAAGGCCTCGACCACCCCGTCGCCCGGCGGCGGGAACACGGTGGACGGCGACCAGGCCGCCACGTCCACGCCCGCCTGCCCCTCCGGCGCCATCCAGCGCAGCGCGGTCGCGTCGTCCACCCACAGCCGCACGCGCTGACCGCGCTCGGCCAGGTTGCACGCCAGCCGCCAGCACACCCCCACGTCGCCGAAGTTGTCGATGACGCGGCAGAAGACGTCCCACTGAAGGGAAGGGGTCGATGCCATCGCCGGGATCATACGGAGTGTCAGGCCTGGCACCGGGCTTTGGTCGTCACGGCACAATCACCAACCCATGCCTCCCAAATCTCCAAAGTCCTTGCCCGCCGACGTGCCGGCCGCGGTTGCCAAGAAGGGCGGGCCGACGGCGTTCCCCGTGTCGTCCGCGCAGCTCGGCAGCGCCGAGGACGTGGAGGCGTGGATCGAGAACGCCGGGCGCGAGGACACGCGTGCCGCGCAGGCCGAGGAGGCCGACCGCGCGCCCGTCGACGCGGCGCGCGTGGCGCGCGAGCGGCTGCTGGCCGAGGTGGCCGCGCTGCCCGCGATGCCGGGCGTCTATCGCTACTTCGACATCGCCAACACCGTGCTGTACGTGGGCAAGGCGCGCAATCTCAAGCGGCGCGTGGCCAGCTACTTCCAGAAGGATCACGGCGGCACGCGCACCGGCCACATGATCGGCCGCATCGCGCGCCTGGAGACCACGGTGGTGCGCACCGAGGCCGAGGCGGTGCTGCTCGAGAACAACCTCATCAAGACGTTGAACCCGAAGTTCAACATCCTGTTCCGCGACGACAAGAGCTACCCGTACCTGCGCCTGGTCACGCACCCGTTCCCGCGCGTGGCCTACTACCGCGGCTCGGTCGACCGCAAGCACAAGTACTTCGGGCCGTATCCGGGCGCGTGGGCGGTCAAGGAAACCATCCAGCTGATCCAGAAGGTGTTCCGCCTGCGCACCTGCGAGGACACCGTGTTCGCCAACCGCTCGCGCCCGTGCCTGCTGTACCAGATCCAGCGCTGCTCGGGCCCGTGCGTGGGCCTGGTCTCGGCGCCCGACTACGCGCGCGATGTCAACGACGCCGAGCGCTTCCTGCTCGGCGACCACGAGACGGTGATGACCGAGCTGCAGTCCGAGATGATGCGGCACGCCGACGCGCTCGAGTTCGAGCGCGCCGTCGAATTCCGCAACCGCATCTCGGCGCTGTCGCGCGTGCTGCACCAGCAGTCGATGGACGAAAGCAGCCTGTCGGCGCGCGACAAGGACGTCGACATCCTCGCCGTCAAGCTGCAGGGCGGCCGCGCCTGCGTGAACCTGGCGATGGTGCGTGGCGGCCGCCACCTGGGCGACCGCGCCTACTTCCCCACGCACGTGGAGGACGCCACCGCCATCGGCCTGGACCTGGGCGAGGACGACGACGCCGCGCCCGAGGTCGTCGAGCCCGCCGTGCAGGTGCTGGAGGCCTTCATCGCGCAGCACTACCTGGGCAGCGCGCCGCCGCCGCAATGGGTGACCAGCCACGCGGTGAGCAAGTCGCTGGTGGACGCGTTGTCGCAGCAGACCGGCCTGAAGATCAGCGTGCAGCACAACCCGCGCGAGCAGCGCCGCATCTGGCTCGAGATGTGCGAGAAGGGCGCCGACCTGGCGCTCGGCCGCCTGCTGGCCGAGGAAGGCTCGCAGCGCGAACGCACGCGCGCGCTGGCCGACGCGATCGACATGGTGCCCGACGACCTCGACACCTTGCGCATCGAGTGCTTCGACATCAGCCACACCGCCGGCGAGGCCACGCAGGCCTCGTGCGTGGTCTACGAGGGCCACAAGATGCAGAGCGCCCAATACCGGCGCTTCAACATCAACGGCATCATCGGCGGCGACGACTACGCGGCCATGCGGCAGGTGCTCACGCGCCGCTATTCGCGCTTCGGCGTCGCGCCCGCGTTGGCCGTGGCGGCGTCGGCGGACGTGCAGCCCGAGTCGCCCGAAGACAAGGACGCCGAGCTGTCGCAGGACGTCGTTGCCGACGCGCAGCCCGACCCGCCCACCGGCGCGCCGCTGGCCGCCGATGGCGCCGGCAGCGAGGAGGCGCTGGTCGACCCCGCGCTGGCCGAGCCGGGTGCCGCGGTCGACGCGGTCGTGGACGCGAAGGCCTCGAAGCGATCGTCCGGCACCCGCCTGCCCGACCTCGTGCTCGTGGACGGAGGCCGTGGCCAGGTGCCGATGGCGCGCGAGGTGTTCCGGTCGCTGGGCCTCGACGTGTCGCGCATCGTCGGCGTGGAACAAGGCGAGGGCCGCA
>JACMOG010000144.1 GCA_014378125.1 Vitreoscilla sp.
CCATCGGCCAGGGATTCTCGGCGCTGCAGAACGTGTCGACGCCCGGATTGCCGTGCCGCTGTGGCGCGCACGTGCCGCCGGCCTTCGACCGCGCCACCGCGCAGAACACCCTGATGGACGCGGTCAACGATGGCCTGGCCAACAACCCCGCGCTCGATGCCTACGCGGCGCAGGTGGTGGCGCTCCAGCAGGCGCTCGACGGCCTGCCCGACGTGCCGGACCTGCCCACCGACCAGCTCGCCAGCATCGCCGCGCAGGCGCTGCAGACGCGCGCGTTGCTCGAGCAGCAGCTGAAGAGCGCCGTGCCGCCCGCCGTGCAGGGCTACCTCGACGACGTGGAGCAGGGCAAGCTCCCCGGCGAGCTCACCGACCCCGTCGACAAGCTGGAGCAACACGCCAAGGACGCGGTGGACCAGGCCCGGAGCAGGACCGAGGAAACCGCCGGGGCCGCCCAGGAACAGGCCACCGATGTGGCCGACGCCGCGATGCAGAAGGCCAGGGGGGCCGGGGAGGCGGCCGCCACCCAGGCGAAGTCGGCGCCCGCCGCCGCCACGGCGAAGGCGAAGTCGGTGGCCGACGCGGGCATGGCGCAGGCGCAGGCCGCCCAGACCGCCGCCGAGAAGCAGGCGCAGCTGTGCCAGGACATGCTGGACAAGGCCACCCGCCCGCCCGCCGACGTCACCAACCTGGCGCAGCAGACGCAGAAGTGGCTCGACACGCAGCCCGACGCAGCCATCAAGCAGCTGGCCTCGAACATCCCGGCCGTGCCCCAGGTGCCGTCCATGCCGAACGTGCCCGCCATGCCCCAGCTGCCCGCGCTGCCCACCTTCTGAACGCGCGCAAGGCGCGCGGGTTGCCGGAGCGCAAGCCCACACACTCGGGCATCATCCGGCCATGAACACGAAGAAGTCGACGAAGGACGCCGACGAAGGCGACGGCCACAGCTACGAGGACCAGCTGCGGCCGTTGCAGGTGGAGCTCAATGGCGTCATGCGCCTGCTCGAGGAACGCGGCGAGCGCGTGGTGGTGCTGTTCGAGGGCCGCGACACCGCCGGCAAGGGCGGCGCCATCAAGACGATCTCCGAGAAGCTCAACACCCGGCGGTGCCACATCGCGGCGCTGGGCGTGCCCACGGAACGCGAAAGTGGCGAGTGGTATTTCCAGCGCTACGTGCAATGGCTGCCCAGCACCGGCGAGATGACGCTGTTCGACCGCAGCTGGTACAACCGCGCCGGCGTCGAGGCGGTGATGGGCTACTGCACGCCGGCCCAGACCGACGCGTTCCTGAAGGCCGCGCCGATCTTCGAGAAGTTGCTGGTGGACGACGGCATCCGCCTGTTCAAGTACTGGCTCACGGTCGACCAGGCCGAACAGGAGCAGCGCTTCGCCGAGCGCCAGGACGATCCGCTGAAGCAGTGGAAGCTGTCGCCGGTCGATCTGCAGGCGCGCACCAAGTACGACGAGTACGGCCGCGCCCGCGACCGCATGCTGGAGGCCACGCACACCAAGGCCGCGCCGTGGACGCTGGTGGACTTCAACGACCAGAAGGCCGGACGCCTGAAGCTGATCGCCAACCTGCTGTCGCGGCTGCCCGTGGCCACCGCCTCGGCGCCGGAAGCGGCGATCCCGCCGCTGCCCGGCAAGCCGCTGAAAGAGAAGTTCCGTGGCCCGCTGAAGCCGATCTGATCGCGGACACGGCGGCGCCTCGTCGGCCGGGGATAATTGACCGCATGTGGCCCGCCCTCAAAAACGACACCTTCCTGCGCGCCTGCCTGCGCCAGCCCACCGACTACACGCCGATCTGGCTGATGCGCCAGGCGGGCCGCTACCTGCCCGAGTACAAGGCCACGCGCGCCCGCGCCGGCAGCTTCATGGGCCTGGCCACCAACACCGACTACCCCACCGAGGTGACGCTGCAGCCGCTGGAGCGCTTCCCGCTCGACGCGGCCATCCTGTTCTCGGACATCCTCACGGTGCCCGACGCCATGGGCCTGGGCCTGTCGTACGCCGAAGGCGAGGGCCCGCGCTTCGCCACCAATGTGCGCGACGAGGCCGCGGTGGCCAGGCTCGCCGTGCCGGACATGGACAAGCTGCGCTACGTCTTCGACGCCGTCACCTCCATCCGCAAGGCGCTCGACGGCCGCGTGCCGCTGATCGGCTTCTCGGGCAGCCCATGGACCCTCGCCTGCTACATGGTCGAAGGCGCCGGCTCCGACGACTACCGCCAGGTCAAGACGCTGATGTACGCGCGCCCCGACCTGATGCACCGCATCCTGGCCGTCAACGCCGACGCGGTGGCGGCCTACCTCAACGCCCAGATCGACGCCGGCGCGCAGGCCGTGATGGTGTTCGACAGCTGGGGCGGCGTGCTGGCCGACACCGCGTTCCGCACGTTCTCGCTGGCCTACACGCAGCGGGTGCTGGCCAGGCTCCAGCGCGAGAAGGATGGCCAGCGCATCCCGGCCATCGTATTCACCAAGGGCGGTGGGCAGTGGCTGGAGGCCATCGCCGACCTCGGGCCCGACGTGGTCGGACTCGACTGGACCACCAACCTGGGCGCCGCACGCCGACGCGTGGGCGACCGCGTGGCGCTGCAGGGCAACCTCGACCCGATGGCGCTGTTCGCGCCTCCCGACGTGATCCAGGCCGAGGCGCGCGCCGCGCTCGACAGCTTCGGCCCCACGCGCAACGCCGACGGCAGCAGCGCGGGACACATCTTCAACCTCGGCCATGGCATCAACCAGTTCACGCCGCCTGAACACGTGGCGGCCCTCGTCGAGGCCGTGCACGGGCATTCGCGCGGACTACACGGTTTGTAGGAAACCACTTACAAACCGGGAACGCAGGCAAACCGCGATTTGTCCGGTAAGTGAGTGCTCAGGTGTTGACTTATCCCCAATATTCAGCGAGCGGTAACCTTTGCCCCTGGAGGTATCGTCCGTCCTCTGGAAATCGCGGACTTTGGTGCCAAGTCGTTGATTCGCCTGATTTTTTCCGTCGTGCATCAAATTTGAGCGATCCAGCGCCGGGCACGATGAATCAAGCCTTTGTCGACGCTTCTGGCAGCTTTCCCACAAAGTTATCCACAGAAACTGTGGGTGACTTCAAAAACGCTTACGGATCATGAGCTTACCGCTCGCTGCTCACAAGTCTGACAAGTTCCGCTCGCAAGTCTGCTCATCCAGGGCGAGGGCGGGGTGACACGCGTCGCCATCGCCATCGACGCGCCGCAGTACGCCGGCATGAGCTCGCTTCTCACCTACGAAAGTGAGCAGGCGCTCGTGCCCGGCACCTTGGCTCGCGTGCCGTTGGGCCGGCGCGAGGTGACGGGCCTGGTGTGGGATGCCGACTTCGCGGCGGTGGACGCGGCGGCCGCCGAGCAGGGCGAGGCGGCGCCTCCGATGGTGCTGCGCCCGATCATCGAGGCCATCGTCGCGCTGCCGCCACTGCCGGCCGACTGGCGCGCGCTGGTGGAGTTCACGGCGCGCTACTACCAGCGCAGCCTGGGCGAGGTGGCGCTGGCGGTGCTGCCGCCGGAGTTGCGCAAGCTCGACGACACGGCCATCTCCAAGCGCATCAAGAGGAAGCGCGACCACCTGCTGCCGGACGCCGTCGGCGCCTCGGCGGAGCGGCCGTCGCTGAC
>JACMOG010000145.1 GCA_014378125.1 Vitreoscilla sp.
ACCTTGCCGGCCTGGGCTCCGCCCATCACCGCGGTGCGCGCGTTGGGCCAGCTGAAGATGAAGCGTGGATCGAAGCCGCGGCCGCACATGCCGTAGTTGGCGGCGCCGAACGAGCCGCCGATCACGAAGGTGAACTTGGGCACGCGCGCGTTGGCCACGGCCTGGATCATCTTGGCGCCGTGCTTGATGGCACCGCCGCGCTCGCCCGCCGCGCCCACCATGTAGCCGGTGGTGTTCTGCAGGAACACGAGCGGCGTGCCGGTCTGGTCGCACAACTGGATGAACTGCGCGGCCTTGTTGGCGCCGGCCGGCTGGATCGGACCCATGTTGCCCAGGATGCCCACGACCTGGCCGTCGACGCGCGCGTGGCCGCACAGGGTGTCCGCGCCGAAGCCGGGCTTGAACTCGAGGAGATCGGAGCCGTCCACCAGGCGCGCGATGACCTCGCGCACGTCGTAGGGCTCGCGCTCGTCGGCGGGCACCACGCCCATCAGCTCTTCCGCCGGGTAGAGCGGCTCGCTGGCCGCCCTGGCGGGCGGTGCCGTGTCCCACTGCAGCTTGTCGAGGAGCTCGCGCGCGATCGCGATGGCGTGGGCGTCGTTCTCGCCCAGGTATTCGCCCAGCCCGGTGATCTCGGCGTGCGTCTGCGCGCCGCCCAGCTCGTCGTCGGTGACGTCCTCGCCGATGGCCGCCTTCACCAGCGGCGGGCCGGCCAGGTAGATGCTGGAGCGCCCGCGCACCAGCACCACGTAGTCGGACAGCCCCGGCAGGTACGCGCCGCCGGCCGTCGACGAGCCGTGCACCACCGCGATCTGCGGGATGCCGGCGGCCGACAGCCGCGCCTGGTTGGCGAAGCTGCGCCCGCCCTCGACGAACATCTCGCTCTGGTACATCAGGTTGGCGCCGCCCGACTCCACCAGGTAGACGAGCGGCAACCGGTTCTCGAGCGCGACCTGCTGCGCCCGCAAGGCCTTGCGCAGGCCCATCGGCGACACGGTGCCGCCCTTGAGCGCGCTGTCGCTGGCCGAGACCACCACGCGCTTGCCCGACACCAGCCCGATGCCCATGATCGAGCCGCCGCCCTGCACCGACTTCTTGCCGTCGTCGTCGTGCATGCCCAGCCCGGCCAGCGACGACAGCTCCAGGAAGCCGCTGCCGCGATCGAGCAGCTGCGCCACGCGCTCGCGCGGCAGCAGCTGTCCGCGTTTCTCGAACTTGTCGCGCTTGCTGGCGCTCTCGTCGACGACCTGCTGCTCCAGCTTGCGGACAGCGGCCAGGCGCTCGGCCATGCGCGCGGCGTTGGCCACGAACGCGGCCGACTTCGGGTTGAGTCTCGAGACGATGGCGGGCATCACGCAGCGTCCGGCTTGTCTTGCTGCAGCACCTGCGGCGTCGTGGCGCGATGGAAGCCGTCGAACGGGATCGACTTGTCGTGGTCGACCGACGGGAACAGCGGCGAGCCCAGGGAGGCCCCGCCGTCGATCTGCACGGTGATGCCGGTGATGAACGACGCGGCCGGCGACAGCAGGAACACGATCGCGGCGCTGACCTCGGCCTCCACGCCCAGCCGGCGCAGCGGCACGTGGCGCTTGAGCTTGGGGATCATCGTCTTCATGGCGCCGCCGTAGGTGTCCATGCCGCTGGAGGCGATCCAGCCCGGCGCCACGGCATTCACGCGCACGCCGAACGACGCCCACTCGAACGAGGCCGTCATCGTGAGGTTGCTCATGCCCGCGCGGGCCGCGCCCGAGTGCGCCATGCCGGGCATGCCGTTGCGGAAATCGGCGGTCATGTTGACGATGGCGCCGCCGTGCTGCTGGAAGCTCTGCAGGAAAAGCTCGCGCATCATCAGGAAGCCGCCGGTGAGGTTGTTGGCCACCACCGCCTCGAAGCCGCGCTTGCTGATGGCCATCATCGGCGCGGGAAACTGGCCGCCCGCGTTGTTGACCAGGCCGTGCACCACGCCCTCGGTCGCGATCACGTCGGCCACGTTGGCCTTCACGGCCTCGTCGTCGCGGATGTCGAACGCCCGCCAGGCGCAGCGGCCGCCGTCCTCGGCGATCTCGGCAGCCACGCGCTCGAGCTTGTCGGCGCTGCGTCCGCTGATCACCACGCACGCTCCCAGCGAGGCCAGTTCGTGCGCCACCGCGCGGCCGATGCCCGAGCCGCCGCCGGTGACCCACACGCGCTGGCCGGCGAACAGGCCCGGCGCGAACACGCTGCGATAACGGGAGGCGGCGGACGGATCTGGTGGGACGGTCGTCATGGTTCCGGCGAAGTGAAGGCGTGCCGCATTAGGCTTCAGGGTGACGTTAACGTCAACCTGATGCCGCATCGGGAATTACACTGATGGCGACGTCACCCGCAGGCCCTAGCATCCCTGCAAACCAATCCACCGAGGGAACCCCATGGACATCCAGACCGCCACCGAACAACTGCGCGCCAAGGTCGGCGAGGACTGCGGCCTGGGCGCCGTGCTCAAGTTCGACTGCGGCGCCGACGGCGCCGTGGTGGTCGACGCCACCAAGGTGCCCAACACGCTGTCCAACGACGCCTCGCTGGTGGCCGATTGCACCGTGGCGCTGGGCATCGAGACGCTGGGCGACCTGCTGTCGGGCGAGCTCGAGCCCACCACCGGCTTCATGATGGGCAAGTTCAAGGTGTCGGGCGACATGAGCGTCGCGCTGAAGCTGCAGCGCATCGTCTGAGCGACCGTGGAGCCTTCGAACGCGATGCCCGCACGCCAGGCGCCCTCCCCGCGCACCCAGACCGCCGACGAGGTGGTGGCCGACCACCGCAGCGACGACGCCGGCGAGCTGTTCGGCATCACCGAGCTCTGCACCGAGTTCGCCATCTCGCCGCGCGCCATCCGCTTCTACGAGGACAAGGGGCTGCTGGCCCCGCGCCGCGTCAACGGCACCCGGGTGTACACGCGGCGCGACCGCGCCCGGCTGTCGCTCATACTGCGCGCCAAGGCCATCGGCTCGTCGCTGGCCGAGATCAAGCACTATCTCGACCTGTACGGCGCCCACGGCGAAGGCCGCACCGTGCAGATGAAGTACGTGCTCGACAAGACGTCGAAGGCCATCGCCGAGCTCGAGCAGAAGCGCGCGCACATCGACGCGTCGCTGGCCGAACTCCGCAT
>JACMOG010000146.1 GCA_014378125.1 Vitreoscilla sp.
CGTGTTTCGCCGCCCCGGTTATCCTCCGGCACTTCCCTTGCCTGACCGCGTGCACGCCGTCCCTCCATGCGCGATCTCATTCCACTTCTCGTCGCCCACGGCGCGCTGATCGTGTTCCTCATCACGCTGGCCGCTCGCGTGGGCGCGCCGGTGCCCGCCGCCCCGCTGCTGGTGGTGGCCGGTGGTGTGGCCATGGCCGGGCAGGTGTCGCTGGCGGTGTGCCTGATCGCCTCGGTGGTGGCCAACGTGCTGGGCGACGCCGTCTGGTACCAGGCCGGACGCTGGCGCGGGCACCGCGTGATGAAGCTGCTGTGCCGCATCTCGCTGTCGCCCGACACCTGCGTGCGCCAGAGCGAGGGCATCCTGTCGAAATGGGGCGGCAGCTCGCTGATCGCCGCGAAGTTCCTGCCGGGCATCTCGGTGGTGGCCGCGCCCATGGCCGGCGCGCTGGGCATGTCGTGGACGCGCTTCATCGCCTACGACGTGGGCGCGGCGCTGATCTGGAGCATCGTGTTCCTGGCCATCGGCGTGGCGTTCGCCGGCCAGGTGGTGGTGGTGCTCGACTTCATGACCGAGTTCGGCACCATTGCCGCCGTGGCCATCGCCATCGTGCTGGCCGTCACGATCATCTGGCGCTATCTTCGCCGTCGCTGGATGCTCAGCGACCGCTACGCGCCGCGCATCGCCGTCAACGAGCTGCGCGAGCTGATCCGCCGCGGCGAGTCGCCCATCGTGATCGACGTGCGTTCGTCGGTGGCCATGCTGGCGGACGGTCGGCGCGTGCCGGGCGCGATGGTGGCCACGCTGGCCCAGCTGCCCGGCACGGCGCGGGAGCTGCCGCGCGACCGCGAGGTGGTGCTGTACTGCAACTGCCCCAACGAAGTGTCGGCGCTGCGCGGCGTGCGCATCCTGGCCGACCTGGGCCACCACCGGGCCCGGGCGCTGCACGGCGGCCTCGACGCGTGGCTCGAGATCGAGGCCGTGTCGCCGCTGGGCCAGTTGCCCGCGACGATGGCCGCGGGCCCCGGGCCGACTCAGAGCGCGATGTCGCCGATCGCCTTCGGCTCGGCGAGCGTCACCTGATTCTTCTCGGCGCGGAAGCGCTGGGCGGCCACGTACGCGCCGCGACGGACCCGCATCACGCCGCCCAGCGGCCGATGCGCGGCCACCCCGTGCCACGGGTTGAACGCCAGGCCCGCGTCGATGGACCGCGCACGCGCCTCGCTCCATGATGCCTGCGCGCCCATCACGATGCGCGCCACCGGACGATACGGGCTGAGGTTCTCGTCCCACACCACGCTGGCGTCTTCCACGGGCATCTCGCCGACGTCGGTGCACAGCTGCACGCACAGCTCCCACTCGGCGCCCTGCTCCTCGAAGAACGCGGCGACGGTGTCGCGCAGGCCGTCCGGCCTGTCCTTCAGGTCGACCGGCGCCTTGAACAACGCCTGCAGTGCCGGCGTGGCCGGCCGCACGCAGATCTTGCCGAAGTACTCGCCGAAGAGCACCGGCACCTGCGAGTAGTAGGTCTCGCCCAGAGGATTCGTCTCGGGATGGCCCCCCAGCGCCGTGAGCGTCGCGCTCTTGCCGCCCACCGCCTCCACCACCTTCTCCAGCCCGCGCAGCGCGGCCGACAGCACCTGCTTGCTGCCTTCGGCCTTGTCGGTGGTGGCGGCCAGCAGCTTCAGGTTCTTGGCGAACGACGTCGCGTCGGGCTTGTTGAACGCCGGCCCGTTGACCATGATGAAGTCCTGCGTCACCTGGTCTTCGGTGCCGGGCAGGCGCTCGCCCTGCACGCCGATGATCTTGATGGCCATGCCGCGCGGCGTGGACACGTCGTCGGGCAGGATGTCGCCCGGCGTGGTCGACAGGCGCATCACCACCGGCAGCGTGCCGGGGCGTGCGAAGATGCCTTGCGCGAGCTCGGACGGCAGCCCCGGCGCGATGCTTAGCTCGCCCACCAGCAGGCCGTGGCTCTTGGCATGCACGCTGCGGATGCCCTTGCCGCCGTCGGCGTACGTCTTCTCCTGGATCTTGTGCATCTGCTCGTTGATGTCGGCCAGCGTCTTGGCCTCTTCCGGCTCGGGATGCTCGTACTCGGGCGAGAAACGCAGCGGCGCTGTCAAGACGGTGGTGGGCGTGGACATGGGAACGGCTCCGGGTGATGGATGGAATCCGTCACCGGGGCAATCGCCGTTCCGCGCTCCACAGCGCGTGCGTCAGGCAGGCGCGCGCGCGAGCTGGGACTTCGTCCACGCCGCGATGTCGGCCGCCGACGACGCGCCCGAACGCCGCGCCAGTTCCTTGCCGCCCTTGAACAGCACCAGCGTGGGAATGCTGCGGATGCCGCAGGACGCGCTGGCCTGCTGGGCGGCATCGCTGTCCACCTTGACGAAGCGCACTTCGGGCATCGCCTGCGCCGCGGCGGCGAACTGCGGCGCCATCTGGCGGCACGGACCGCACCAGGCGGCGCAGAAGTCGACCAGCACCGGC
>JACMOG010000147.1 GCA_014378125.1 Vitreoscilla sp.
AAGGCGATCCGCGATTAAGCGCGCCGGCGCGCCACACTATGTTCTGCAGCGCACAGGTGCGGCGTGCGCATCGCCCTATGCTCGCTTGATCAACCGGAGACAATCGCATGCTACTGACCATCCTGCTCGTGGCCGTCGTCGGCCTGATCGTGCTGTCCACGGTCCCTCCATTGCGCCGCGCACTCGTCACGCCGCGCCTGCTGGCGCTGTTCAAGCGCATCCTGCCGCAGATGTCGTCGACCGAACGCGACGCGCTCGAGGCCGGCACCACCTGGTGGGACGCCGACCTGTTCTCGGGCCAGCCCGACTGGCCCAAACTGCTCGCCGTCCCCAAGCCCGCGCTCACGGCCGAGGAACGCCACTTCCTCGACCACGAGGTCGAGCGCCTGTGCGAACTGGTCGACGACTGGCAAACCCAGCAAGACAACGACTTGCCGCCGGCAGCGTGGGCGTTCATGAAGTCGCAGGGTTTCCTCGGCATGATCATCCCCAAGCGCTACGGCGGCAAGCAGTTCTCGGCGCTGATGCATTCCCAGGTCGTCATGAAGCTGTCGAGCCGCTGCTCGGCGCTGGCCGTGTCGGTCATGGTGCCGAACTCGCTGGGACCGGCCGAACTGCTGCTCCACTACGGCACCGAAGCGCAGAAGGAGTACTACCTGCCGCGCCTGGCCAATGGCAGCGAAGTGCCCTGCTTCGCGCTGACGAGCCCCTACGCGGGTTCGGACGCGGCCGCGATCCCCGACCTCGGCGTGGTCTGCATGGGCGAGCACGAGGGACGCGCCACGCTGGGATTGCGCGTCACCTGGGCCAAGCGCTACATCACGCTCGCGCCCGTCGCCACCCTGCTCGGCCTGGCGTTCCAGACCAGCGACCCCGGGCACCTGCTGTCCGCCGTCGCGGCGCCCGGCATCACCTGCGCCCTGATCCCGGCCGACCACGCGGGCGTCGTCATCGGCCGCCGCCACCATCCCCTGAACGCGGCGTTCCAGAACGGCCCGACCTCGGGCACCGAGGTGTTCATCCCGATCGACTGGGTCATCGGCGGCCAGCCGCAAGTGGGCAAGGGCTGGCGCATGCTGATGGAGTGCCTGGCCGCCGGGCGCGCCATTTCGCTGCCGTCGTCGAGCGTGGGCATGGCCAAGATGGCGGTGCGCGGCACCAGCGCCTACGCGGCCGTGCGGCGCCAGTTCAACACGCCGATCGGTAAATTCGAGGGCGTGCAGGAGGCGCTCGCGCGCATGGGCGCGAACCTCTACCTGATGGACGCGGCGCGCACGCTGGCCGCGCGCGCCGTCGACCTCGGCGAGAAGCCCGCCGTGATCTCGGCCATCGTCAAATACCACGTGACCGAACGGGGGCGCGCGCTCGTCAACGACGGCATGGACATCCTCGGCGGCAAGGGCATCTGCGCGGGGCCGGGCAACTTCCTCGCCAGTGCCTACCAGCAGATCCCGATCGCCATCACGGTAGAAGGCGCCAACATCCTCACGCGCAGCCTGATCATCTTCGGCCAGGGCGCGATCCGCGCCCATCCCTACGTGCTCAAGGAGATGGCGGCGGTGGGCGAGCCGGACGGGCGCAAGGCGCTGCATGACTTCGACAAGGCCTTCTTCGGCCACCTCGGCTTCGTG
>JACMOG010000148.1 GCA_014378125.1 Vitreoscilla sp.
GAGACTGCGCGCGCACGAACGCGTCGTGCGAGCCGCCGTGCAGCGCCTTCATCTCGGCCAGCACGCGGGCCGACGGCAGCGTTTCGGGCGCCAGCACCGCGGCGCGCGCGGCGGCCAGCGCCTGCGAGTGGGCGTCGGTGCCCTCGTGCGCGTCGAGCGACGCGGCGATGGGGCCGCACTCGGTGAGGATCTCGCGCAGCCAGTCGGTCATCAGCATCTCCACGCCGCCGCGCTCCAGCTTGAGGCCGGGCTCGCGGCCGCGCGCGGCGACGCGCTGCTGGTTGCGTCCCAGCTCGGCGACCTCGTTGGGCGAATCGAGCGGGCTCTCGTCCAGCAGGCAGTGCAGCAGGAAGATGTCGATCATGCGCATCGTGGCCAGCGCGATGCCGGCCGGCACGAACGGGTCGAGGTCCATGCAGCGCACCTCGATGTACTCGACGCCGCGTTCGCGCAGCGCGTGCAGCGGACGCTCGCCCGGAAAGATCACGCGCTTGGGGCGGATGGTGCCGTAGAACTCGTTCTCGATCTGCAGCAGGCTGTCGTTGAGCTGCTTGTAGCCGCCGTCGGCCGAGCGGATGCCCATCGCCTGGTAGGCCGGGTAGGGCCGCACGAGGGCGTCCGACAGCGACGCCGCGTAGCTGTCGAGGCTGTTGTAGCTGACGGACAGCGAGGTCTGCGCGTCGCTCTGGTAGCCCAGGTTGCCCATGCGCAGCGACGTGGCGTGGGGCATGTGCAGCGTGTCGTCGCCCAGCGGGACGAGGTCCTTCGCGTTCTCGGCGAACCCGCGCGACACCGCCGGCGAGGCGCCGAACAGGTACAGCAGCAGGAACGAGCGACGGCGGAAGTTGCGGATCAGGCCGAAGTATTCGGCGGTGGTCACCTCGGGCAGCGACCAGTTGTAGTGGATGCCCGAGATCGTCTGCATGCGCCGGCCGTAGCGGTGGCCCAGGCCCATGCGGTAGACCGTCTTGGACTGGCCCACGTTGGAGGTGCCGTACTGGCCCAGCGGGATCTGGTCGTCGGGCGGCAGCGTGCACGGCATGCTGCCCACCCACATCATCTCGTCGCCGAGCGCGCGGTAGACGGCCTGGTGCACCTGCGTGAGCTCGGCCTCGGCCGCCTCGGCGCTGCGATGCACGCCGGTGATCAGCTCCAGCTGCGACTCGCTGAAGTCGGTGGTGATGTGCGGGTGCGTCAGCGCGGCGCCGAGCGCCCGCGGATGCGGCGTGGCGGCGAGCGTGCCCTCCTGCGTCACGCGCAGGCTTTCCTTTTCAACGCCCCGACCGATGCCTTGCAGGCGAGCCGAGCTCAGTGCCTTCAGGCGTTCTTGTAGACCGCGCATGCGGCTTCTCCTGGTACTTGTCTGGCGCGAAAGGTACTGGAATTCCGTGACTCTTGCTGGCGTGGGTCGAAGGCGCCATTTCGCGCGTTGTGCTAGCTGACCGGTCGAGCAAGGGCAAGCGTGGTGCCGGTCAGGGCAAACCCTTGGAAGATCAGCAGCTCGACGGCGCGTGGATCCTGCGACGACGCGCAGGATGACAACGCCCAGTCATCCTGCGCGCAGTCGCAGGATCCATGCGCCGAGTTGGGTCAGGCGGTGACGAGCAACCCGCGCTGCTCGATGAACGCGATCACCTCGGCCAGCCCGGCCTTGGTCTTCAGGTTGGTCATCACGTGCGGCCGGTTCGGCCGCATGCGGCGCGTGTCAGCCTCCATCACCTCGAGGCTGGCGCCGACGTACGGCGCGAGGTCGGTCTTGTTGATCACGAAGAGGTCGCTCTTGGTGATGCCGGGGCCGCCCTTGCGCGGGATCTTCTCGCCGGCGGCCACGTCGACCACGTAGATGGTGCGGTCGCTCAGCTCGGGGCTGAAGGTGGCCGCCAGGTTGTCGCCGCCCGACTCGATGAAGACGATGTCGGCCCCGGGAAACTTCTCCAGCATCCGGTCGATGGCCTCCAGGTTCACCGACGCGTCCACGCGGATGGCCGTGTGTGGGCAGCCGCCCGTCTCCACGCCCATGATGCGCTCGGGCGCCAGGGCGC
>JACMOG010000149.1 GCA_014378125.1 Vitreoscilla sp.
ATCGATCCGTTCCCCGCGCCCAAGCCCGGCGACAAGACCCTGGGCCTGGGCCTGGTGGCCCGCGTCGGCACCATCGCGCCCGATGGCGCCGCCGTGGGGTCCGGCCTGCGCGTGAACGACCTGGTGCTGCGCATCGACGGCAAGCCGGTGGACGACGCCACCGCCGTGCGCGCGGCCATCGTGGCCAGCGGCGCGAACGGAACGCCGCGCGCCATGAGCTGGGAGGTGGAGCGCGACGGCCAGGTCGTCGTGGTTCCCGTGACCGCGCGCATGGAGACCAGCGGCGACGCCTCGGTGGCGCGCGCCGGCATCGGCTTCGAGCACGGCATCGTGCGCGCGAGCGCGCTGGAGGCCGTGCAGCTCGGCGCGGTGCAGACCTGGCGCCAGGCCAAGTCGCGCTTGCAAATCTTTGCAATGATGTTCACCGGCCAGCTGTCCACGAAAGTGATCGGCGGGCCGGGCACCATCGCCGTCGCCGCCAGCGCGTCGGCGCAGGCGGGACTGACGCAGTTCGTGGGGTTCCTGGCGATGGTCAGCCTGGGTCTCGGCGTGCTGAACCTGCTGCCGATCCCCATGCTCGATGGGGGGACGCTGCTGTATTATCTGTTCGAGGGTGCGACCGGTCGCCCGGTCTCCGAACTGTGGCAAATCTGGCTGCAGCGCGGCGGGGCTTTGATACTCCTGCTGCTCATGACTCTCGCCCTTTCCAACGACGTGGTCCGCTATCTGGGCCCGCAATAAACTCCTGATGTCTTCACTCCTTCCGAGCCTGATGCGCCCTGTTGCTGCCTGCGTGATCTTCGCGGCTGCCGCGCTTCCCTTCGCTGCACAGGCGATCGAACCTTTCCAGATCCGCGACATCCGCGTCGAAGGCCTGCAACGCACCGACCCGGGCAGCGTGTTCTCGGTGCTGCCGTTCCGCGTCGGCGACGGCTACTCGGACGAGAAGGCCGCCGCGGCGCTGCGTGCGCTGTTCGCCACGGGCCTGTTCAAGGACGTGCGCATCGACGTCGAAGGCGACGTCGTCGTGGTCATCGTCGACGAGCGCGCCACCATCGCGTCGGTCAACTTCCTGGGCACCAAGGAGTTCGACAAGGACACGCTGGTCAAGGCCCTGAAGGACGCCGGCATCGGCGAAGGCCTGCCGTTCGATAAGGCCATCGTCGACCGCGCCGAACAGGAAATCAAGCGCCAGTACCTGGGCCACAGCCTGTACGCGGCCGAGGTCGTCACCACGGTCACGCCGCAGGAGCGCAACCGCGTCAACGTCACGTTCAAGGTGTCCGAAGGCGACGTCGCGCACATCCGCGACATCCACATCATCGGCAGCAAGGCGTTCTCCGAAGGCAAGCTGATCGACCAGATGGACCTCACCACCGGTGGCTGGCTCACCTGGTACACCAAGTCCGACCGCTACTCGCGCACCAAGCTCAACTCCGACTTGGAGAAGCTGCGCGCGTTCTACCTGAACAAGGGCTACCTCGAGTTCGACATCACGTCCACGCAGGTCACGATCTCGCCGGACAAGCAGACCATCAGCGTCACCATCACGGTCACCGAGGGCCAGCCCTACGTCGTGACGGCGGTGCGCCTCGATGGCAACTACCTGGGCCGCGAGGCCGCGTTCAAGAACCTGGTGCTGCTGAAGCCGGGCGCCGAGTACCACGGCGACGATGTCACGGCCACCATCCGTTCGTTCACCGACCTGTTCGGCACCTACGGCTACGCGTTCGCCCACGTCGAGCCGCACCCCGAGATCGACCGAAAGACGGGCCAGGTCGTGGTGGTGCTGTCCGCCGACCCGGGCCGCCGCGCGTACGTGCGCCGCGTCAACCTCTCCGGCAACACCATCACCCGCGACGAAGTCATCCGCCGCGAGTTCCGCCAGTTCGAATCGGCCTGGTACGACGGCGGCAAGATCAAGCTCTCGCGCGACCGCGTCGACCGCCTCGGCTTCTTCAGCTCGGTCGACGTCGATACCAACGACGTGGCCGGCGCACCCGACCAGGTCGACCTCACGGTCAACGTCGTCGAGAAGCCCACCGGCAACCTCACGCTGGCCGCCGGCTATTCGCAGACCGACAAGATCTCGCTGACGGGCTCCATCAAGAAGGAGAACGTGTTCGGTTCGGGCAACTACATCTCGCTCGACGTGAGCACCGCCCACACCAACAAGAACCTGTCGATCAGCGAGACCAACCCGTACTTCACCGACGACGGCATCTCGCGCACGTTCGACATCTACTACCGCACTTCGCGTCCGCTCAACAGCTCGGGCGACGCGTACGCCGTGTCCACGCCCGGCGCCGACATCCGCTTCGGCCTGCCTTACTCCGAGTTCGACACCGTGTTCGTGGGCATCGGCGCCGAGCAGACGCACATCGGCTCGCTGCAGGGCGTGCCCAACAGCTACTACGACTTCGTCGGCCAGTACGGCGCGTACGCCAACTCGTTCCCGATCACCGCGGGCTGGGCGCGCGACGAGCGCGACAGCGGCGTCTCGCCCACGTCGGGCCGCTACGCGCGCATCAACACCGACTTCTCGCTGTTGGGCGACGTGCAGTACGCCCGCCTCAACGGCCAGGTCACCCAGTACTTCGATCTCGGCGGCCACTTCTCGCTGGGCATGAACGCCGAGATCGGCTACGGCACGGGCCTCAATGGCAAGACGTACCCCGTCTTCAAGAACTTCTACGGCGGCGGCCTGGGTTCCGTGCGCGTGTTCGAGCAGGGCTCGCTCGGCAAGGAGTCGGTCGACGTCACCGGCGCCTTCATCGGCGGCGCGAAGAAGTTCAACTTCAACAACGAGCTCTACATCCCGGTGCCCGGCGCCGACAAGGACAAGAGCCTGCGGCTGTTCGCGTTCTTCGACGCCGGCAACGTGTGGTCCGAGCGCGAGCACTTCGACTTCGGATCGCTGCGGGCCTCGGCCGGCCTGGGCCTGAGCTGGACGTCGCCGGTGGGCCCGTTCAAGCTGAGCTATGGCTTGCCGGTGCGTGCCCAAGCAAACGATAGAATTCAGCGGTTCCAGTTCCAAGTCGGTACCGCGTTTTGATGAAAGTCAGTTCCATGAAATTGTTTTTCGCCCTGCTGCTGGCCACGGTCTCCACGTTCGCTGTCTCGGCCCAGGCACAAGACTTGAAGATCGGGTACGTCAACAGCGAGCGCGTGCTGCGCGAGGCGGAACCGGCCAAGAAGGCCCAGGCCAAGCTGGAAGCCGAGTTCGGCAAGCGCGAGAAGGACCTGAACGACCAGAACGCCGCGCTGCGCGCGCAGGCCGAGAAGCTCGACAAGGATTCGCCCACGCTGTCCGAGGCCGAGAAGACGCGTCGCCAGCGCGAACTGGTGGAGCTCGACCGCGACCTGCAGCGCAAGCACCGCGAGTTCCAGGAAGACCTTACGCAGCGCAAGAACGAAGAGCTGTCCAGCGTGGCCGAGCGCGCCAACCGCGCCATCAAGGCCATCGGCGATGCCGAGCACTACGACATCATCCTGCAGGATCAGCTGGTCATCTATTTCTCCGGCCGCGTCGATCTGACCAAGAAGGTCATCGACGCGCTGAACGCCGGCAAGTAACCGGCGGGGCCGCGACATGAACTCAGTTCGCCTGGGTGAGATCGTTGCGGCGCTGGGCGGAGAACTGCGGGGAGACCCCGCGCACGAGATCGCACGCATCGCCCCGCTGGAGACGGCCGGTGGCGATGCGATCACGTTCGTCGCGCAGGCCCGCCTGCGCCCGCTGCTCGAGGCCAGCGCGCCCGGGGCGACCGTCGTCGCTCCCTCGCTCGTCGCCGCCGCGCCCAACGCCCGCCACCTGGTCGTCACCGACGATCCGTACCTGTATTTCGCGCGCCTCACGCAGTGGTGGGCGAAGCGGCTGCGTCCCGCGCCCGCCGCCGGCGTGCATCCGTCCGCCTTCATCGCGCCGGATGCGCAGGTCGCCCCCAGCGCCGCCATCGGCCCCATGGTGGTGGTCGAATCCGGCGCCGTCATCGGCGATCGGGTGCAGCA
>JACMOG010000014.1 GCA_014378125.1 Vitreoscilla sp.
GCGGCGGCGCGTGGTTGCCGATCGTCGTGTAGATCGAATGGCGCACTTCCTTGGTGATCAACGACGCCGGCGCGGGCGGCGTGTAACGCGCCGTCGCGATGTAGCCGTCGCCGGCCACGCTGCCGGCCAGGCCCAGCGTCAGGCCGGTGGCGAAGCCCTTGGCGAACTCGTGATCGTCGAGAGCCACGTTGTTGACCGTGACGATCAGCAGCGCGCCGCCGGCGACCGGCGCATCGCTCACCGAATCGAACAGATTGCTGGCGGCGACCTGGTCGACCACGCGGGCCTTCAGGGCGGCCGTCACGCGGGCGTTGTCGACGCCCTTGGTCTGGAAGTTGAACAGCAGTTGCACCGGGTGCGACGGATTCGGCTTGACGAACTCGCTGGGCGGCACTTCCTTCAGGTTGGCGCTGACGTAGGGCTTCATGCTCACGCATCCCGTCATCGTCGCCGCGGCCACCAGGCCCGCCACGCCAAGCGCCCAGCGGCGCCAGTTGAAAATCATCTTCACTCATTTCTCCCTGTTTGGATTCGAACGAACGCCCCTCGATGGGGGCCAGGGCATTCTGCCGCGAATGGCCGAGCAAACCGGGGCGGGCCGGCTGTCGGACATTGAGGGTTTTCCACGAATCCTGTGGGCGTCCTGAACGAAGTTCAGCGCGTCATCGTCGCGACTCGAACGCCGGACGGAATCTCCGCGTGGGCCGATCCCGATGCGACGTGCTTCGCGGCGTGCGTTGAAAGGCCTTGGAGGGCCACTACTTCAGCAACGTCAGCAGGCTCGCCGGCGACACCGGCTTGACCAGGTGCGCCGAGAAGCCCTTGGCGCGCGATCGCCGAATGTCCTCGGGGCCGCCGGCGCCCGTGATGGTGACGATGGGCAGGTCCTGGCACCCGGGCTGGAACCGAAGGTGCGCGGCCAGCTCGTAGCCGTCCATGGCGGGCATCCCGATATCCAGCAACGCGATGTCGGGCAACGTGTCCTGCATCGCCGCCAGGGCCGCTGGTCCGTCGTGGGCCACGGTCACCTCGTAGCCCCAGGCCGAGAGCAGGTCGCCGAGCGAGTCGGCGGCGTCGACGTTGTCGTCGACCACCAGCACGCTGCGGATGCGCGGCGTGGCCGAAAGGGCGGAGGCGCCCGCGGGCGCCGACGGAAATTCGTTCGTTTCTTGAAGTGCGGACATGTTGTTGTTCTGGATCGATGTCAAGGATTCGACCCTGGAAGAGCAATCCAGGTGCCCGGCCGTAAACTGATGGCCGCTCGCACTCGCCTCCTCCCTGATGCAACAGTTCGGAAAATTCGCCATCGGCCTCGCCGCCCTCCTCGCCATCGGCGTCGCCGTCAACGCCCGTTGGGGCGACAGCTTCAAGGATCCATCGCCGGCCGCCAGGCAGATGCGCGAGCAGTTCGAGGCCATCGAGAAGAGCGCGGGCCTGCCCATGGATCGCCACGGCTGCGAGACCCTGCACAAGTTCGTGCCGACGCAGCCCTTCTTCTACCAGTGCCCCGTCACGCGACCCGAGCTGGACGCGCTGCGGCCCGTGCTGGCCACGCGGGGCTGGCAACCCGCCGCGCCCAGCGCCGACGTGGGCTACGGCTACGTCAAGGGCGCGCTGCGCGCCCGCCTCTCGTGCGACGCCCAGGGCGCGGCCTGCCTGTTCCGGATCGAGACGACGCCGCCGGCCGCGGGCGGCTGAGGCCAACCCTCCATTCGTCGTCATTTCCGGGCGGTTGGTCGATTCCTGGCGGCTGGGGCGCCGGGCTTCTGCGATGCTTCGCACCATCGAGACACGTCCAGGATCCGCAGCATGTTCCACTATTCCCGCCCGCATCCCTTCGTCCACGTCCTGGCGCTGCGTGGCCACCGCGCCGTCCGTCGCGTGGTCACCGGCGGCTTCCTGGTGCTCCTGGGCATCGGTTACCTGCTGCGCGGCCAGGGGCTCATCACCACCGCCGACCTGTGGCTCGTGGCGCCGCTGGTGGTCGCGCTGTCCGGCGTCGCGCGCCTGATGCTGCAGCCTGGCGTGGGCAGCCTGTTGCGCGCCGCGCTGCGCTTCGCCATCGCCGCCTACCTGGTGGTGGTGATCGAACACATCGGCGGCTGGACGCTGTCGGCCACGTGGCCCGTGCTGCTCATCGCCGTGGGCGCGGCCCAGATCGTGCACGCCCTGTTCAGCCGTCGACTGCGCGAGGAGCCGAACTGGTGAGCCGGAATCCCCTGCATCGGCAGCGCAGCCGCATCGTCTTCGGCGCGTTCATCGTCCTCGTGGGCCTGTTCGCGCTGCTGGACAACCTGCACCTGTTCGACAGCCACCTGGTGCAGCCGTACTGGCCGCTGGTGTTCGTGGCGCTGGGCGCGCTGAAGATCGCCAACGCGCGCGGCCCCGGCAGCGTGATGGTCGGCGCGGCACTGATCGCGGTGGGCGGCGGCATGACGTTGCAGAACCTGGGCCTGTCCCATTTCGAGTGGCGTCAACTGTGGCCCATCGCGCCCAACTGGGCGGGCCCCAGCGTCATCACCCGGGGCTTCGTGGTGCGCGGCGACGTTACCTGCCGCGCGGCGCCGGGCGAGCGCGAGGAGCGATTCGAACACGGGTCGCGCATCGACGCATCGGCCACGATGAGCGGCATCGTGCTGAAGAACGACTCGCAGGAGTTTTCCGGCGGCGAGATCAACGTGGTCATGGGCGCAGTGGAGATCGACCTTCGCCAGGCGGCCATCGCCAGCGAGGCGGGGCCGCACCTGTCGGTGGTGATGGGCGGCGTCGAGATCCAGGTGCCGCGCGACTGGTCCGTGGTCATGAACGGCTCGCCGTTGCTGGGCGGCATGGAGGACAAGACGGTGCCGCCGATGTCGCAGCGAAAGCGGCTGGTCATCGAAGGCTCGGTGATCATGGGCGGCGTCGAGATCTCGAACTAGCGTCGGCGACCCAGTGCACCCGATCCTCGCGGACGCGCGCAAGCTCCTCTGGTACGTGCTGGCCTGGCTGCTGGCCGGCGTGGGCATCGCGGCGTTGCTGCGACTCACCGAGCAGGCCGACTGGCCGGGTGCGCTGGGGTTCGCGCTGCCCATCTGCCTCGTGTGGTCCTTCGTGGCGCTGTCGTCGTACTACGTGTGCCGCAGCCTGCCGTGGGCGCAGCGCCGCTGGCCCGTGGCGCTGGGCCTGTTCGGCGGCGCGTCGCTGCTGTCGGCGCTGGCGTGGCTGGGCCTGGGCGGGGCCTGGGACGCGCTGGGCCGGCTGGTGCTGCACGATCGCCCCTTCGTGGCGATGACTTCGCCCGGCTGGGTGATGTACTTCGCCGCCGGCTTCGCGCTGTACCTGCTGTCGCTGCTGGCGCACGACGTGCTCGTGGCGTTCGAGACGGTGCAGGCCGCCGCGCGCCGCGAGGCCCAGTCGCGCGTGCTGGCGCGCGACGCCGAGTTGCAGATGCTGCGCACGCAGATCAATCCGCACTTCCTGTTCAACAGCCTCAACTCCATCAGCGCGCTAACCGGCTTCGACCCCGCCGCGGCACGCGAGATGACGGTCGACCTCGCGCAGTTCTTCCGCCGCACGCTGGCGCTGGCCGAGCGCGAGCCCATCACGCTGGGGGAGGAGGTGGTGGTCAGCGAGCACTTCCTGGCCATCGAGAAGCGCCGCTTCGGGGCCAAGCTGAAGGCGGAGCTGAACATCTCCGCCGCCGCGGCAGCCTGCCTGCTGCCACCGATGACGCTGCAGCCGCTGCTGGAGAATGCGATCAAGCACGGCATCCGCCAGGTGGACGGCGGCGGCACCATCGTCGTCGAGGCGCTGGTGCGCGACGGCTGGCTGCACATCTCCGTGGTCAACCCGGTAGCGCCCGACGCCGCGCCGCCCAGCGACCACGGCGTGGGCCTGAGGAACATCCGCGAGCGCCTGGCCGTGCTCTACGGCGCGCGCGCCCGCATCGCGTGGCAGCGCACCGACCAGCAGTTCGCCATCGAGATCAACCTGCCAGCCGACAAGGAACACGGCGCATGACTTCTCCCACCCGCCTGCGCGCCCTCATCGTCGACGACGAGTACCTGGCCCGCCACCTCATCCGCGAATACCTGCAGGGGCATGCCGACATCGAGATCGTCGGCGAGTGCGACAACGGCCTCGACGCCGTCAGGCAGATCGGCGCGCTGGCCCCCGACCTGGTGTTCCTCGACATCCAGATGCCGCGCCTCACCGGCCTGGAGGTGCTCGAACTGACGGGCCGGCGCGCCGGCGTGATCTTCACCACCGCCTACGACGAACACGCCATCAAGGCGTTCGAGCTGCACGCGGTGGACTACCTGCTCAAGCCGTTCTCCCGCGCCCGCTTCGACGACGCCCTCGCGCGTGCCCGCACGCTGCACGCGCCCACGCTCGAGACGCTCGAGACGCCCGCGCCCGCCGCCGCGCCCGCGCTCGACGCGCTGGTGGCGCGCCGCACGGCGCCCCTCGAGCGCATCCTCATCCGCGACCGCGAGCAGGTGCACGTGATCCCCGTCGACCAGGTGGAATGCATCGAGGCCCAGGGCGACTACCTGGCCATCCACGCGGCCGGCAAGTGCCACCTGAAGCCGCAGCGCATCTCCGAGATCGAGGAGCAGCTCGACGCCACGTGCTTCCTGCGCGTGCACCGCTCCTTCATCATCAGCCTGGCGCACCTGCAGGCCATCGAGCGGCCGGGCCCCGACCGCCACGCCGCCCGGCTGCGCAGCGGCAAGCGGGTGCCCATCAGCCGGAGTGGGTACGAGAAGCTGCGCGAGCTGGTGTAGCCGCCTCGCGAGAGGCCGATCACGCTTTCGGTTGAAGATCCTGCCAGGCCTGGAACTCCAGCGGTCGAAGGCCGAAGCGCACCGCGCTGTCCGCATTGAGCGTGGCGAACTCAGAGAGCACCAGGGCAACGAAGCGTGCTCGTTCACTTTCTGGAACCTCGGCGGGCACACGCTGCTCGACCGATGCGTGGGTTGCCGGGAGGTCGGCGCGCACGACACCCGCGATCGCTTCTCCGGCCTGGCGCCTGAAGCGGTTTCGAAAGGTATCCGGAGGCCGCAGCGACTGTTTGGCCGCGGCGTACTGCTGGCAGGAACGTTCATACGCGTGGATGAAGACGTCGCGCAGCAACTCCGTTCGATTGAGTTCGTAGACGCCCAAGGTCGCGTCGACGTAGGCGTCGGTCGGTACGTCGATGAACGACAGCGGACACAGGTTCGCCTGGACCAGCGGGATGTTGGCAGCGAGACGAGACACGCGCTTGTTCACGTCCATGAACGGCTGCAGATAGGGCAGTTGAACCATGAGGAACAAGGCCTGCTCGAAGGGATCACGAATCGACGCAGCCTTTTCCACGAGCAGTTCGAACTGGTCCTCGATGTGCGCACCCAGCGCAAGCGGCTTGTAGACGCTGCCCGTGATTCCGACAGCTCGGTCGCGCAGCCGGCCGACGTCTGCCGCGTTGGGCAGCAATCCGTCGGAAAGGAACGCATGCAGGCCCTTGATCGCCCCGGCACCAACCTGCCTGCACGATGGATCTCGCACGAGGAATTCGATCGCGTCCTTGTGGTTGAGGATCATCTTCGTCTCGAGCGCATCCTTGCCCTCGGCCACCTGCCCGTGCTCGATGAGGTGCTGCGTATCGAGAAGGCTGTAGGTATTGCCCTCCAGGCGAGACGAGGAGAACGACAGGTCGATCAGGAGTCGATCGAGGATGTCGTTGGCGAAGGTGCCCGCGGCCGGTGTCGACTCTCCGGGCGGATTGCCCATCGCGCGCAGATCAGCCCGCTGCTTCGCGGTCAGGTAGAACGTCTCGTTGGGGACGTAGTCGTCGAGAAATTGCGCTCGATAGCCCACCGGTTTGCGCAGATGCTGCGGAAGCCTGACTGCGTCGCGAACGTAGTCGCCTTCAGGCGAATTCTGGAGGGTCGGCTCAGCGACGATAAGGCCGCGGTGGATCGGGCCAGGCCTCCATGCGGCAACGACCTGCAACTCATAACGAGTTCCGCGTCTCTCCCCATGGCGGCTGACCAGGCCGTGCTCGACCGCCTCCGCAAGAAGCCGTTGCAGGCTGCGCCTCGGAATGGGGCGGGGAAGAAGCCGCTCGATGCCATCGATGGTGAGCCGCTGGTTGGGCGCTCGCGCAAATGCTCCCAACAGTTGCTGCTGTCGAGCATCGCCGAGCAATTCTTCCGCGGAATGGCGCGGAGGGGATTTCGGTGTGTTTTCGTAGGCCATAACTTGCTGGAGTGACAGGGGGCGATATTTTTTGCGCCAACTGTGCGCCAAAAAAGTCTCGATTGTGCGCCATCTCCACTGTATTTGCGCGCCAAATTGAGCGCCAACCGATGTGCTGCAGGATACCGAAGACGCGTCGTTGCTGACGGGCCTGGCGTCGGGCGCCTCGTTTGCATGTGCGCGTCTCCGCTGCGCTGCAGCCACCTCGGAGTCGCCATGTCCCGCCTGCTGCCTGCCCTCATCGCCTTCGCCGCCGCCGCGGCCGCGTTCGCCGCCCATGCCCTGCCAGGTGAGACCCACGTCGGACCCGTGGCTTCGCCGCCGGATACCGTGGGACCGAACCCGGTGATCAAGCCGGTGGACAAGCACCTGATCCCCACCGTGCAGGTGGCCGTGGCGAAGGGCTGGTCGGCCGGAGACAAACCCGTCGCCGCGCCGGGCCTCGCCGTCGCCGCCTTCGCCACCGGCCTGAATCATCCACGCTGGCTCTACGTGCTGCCCAATGGCGACGTGCTGGTGGCCGAGACCAACGCGCCACCCAAGCCGGACGATGCCAAGGGCCTCAAGGGCAAGGCCATGAAGGCCGTGATGGGCAAGGCCGGCGCGGGCACGCCCACGGCCAACCGCATCGTCCTGCTGCGCGACGCCGACGGCGACGGCATCGCCGAGACGAAGACGGTGTTCATCGACGCGCTGAACTCGCCCTTCGGCATGGCGCTGGTGGGCAACGACCTGTACGTGGCCGACTCCGACGAGGTGCTCAAGTTCACCTACACCGCCGGGGCCACCAGCATCGCTCAGCCCGGCGTGAAGGTGCCCGACCTGCCCGCCGGCACCATCAACCACCACTGGACGAAGAACATCATCGCCACGCCGGACGGCAGCAAGCTGTACGCGACCACCGGCTCCAACAGCAACGCCGGCGAGAACGGCATCGACGCCGAGGCCGGCCGCGCGGCCATCTACGAGATCGACCGCGCCACCGGCACCAAGCGCGTGTTCGCCAGCGGCCTGCGCAACCCGAACGGCATGGCCTGGGCACCTGGCACCAACGTGTTGTGGACGGTGGCCAACGAGCGCGACGAGCTCGGCAACGACCTGGTGCCCGACTACCTCACGTCGGTCACGGAGGGCGCGTTCTACGGCTGGCCGTGGAGCTACTACGGCCAGCATGTGGACGACCGCGTGAAGCCGCCGCGCCCTGACATGGTGGCCAAGGCGATCCCGCCCGACTACGCCCTCGGCGCCCACGTGGCAGC
>JACMOG010000150.1 GCA_014378125.1 Vitreoscilla sp.
ACTTGCCGCTCATGTTGAGCGCCATGCCGTGCGTGAGGTGGCCGCCTTCCGCCAGGCTCATGCCCATGATGGTGTCGCCGGGCTGCAGCAGGCCCAGGAACACGGCCTGGTTGGCCTGCGAGCCGGAGTTGGGCTGCACGTTGGCGTTCTCGGCGCCGAACAGCTTCTTCACGCGGTCGATGGCCAGTTGCTCGACCACGTCGACGTTCTCGCAACCACCGTAGTAGCGCTTGCCCGGGTAGCCCTCGGCGTACTTGTTGGTGAGCTGCGAGCCCTGCGCGGCCATGACGGCCGGCGAGCAGTAGTTCTCCGGGGCGATCAACTCGATATGCTGTTCCTGGCGGAGGTTCTCGGCCTGGATGGCGGCCCAGATGTCGGGGTCGACGTTGGCGATCGTCGATTGTTGGCGGTCGAACATGGAGGCTTCCTTGGGAATTGAGGGCAAACGGGCGCGTCGGATGGGCCTCGCTGGCGCCTGCCCGGGCGCGTGCGCGCACCCGAAGGCCGACGGGGATTCCAGCGGTGCGCGAAAGACGCGCTGCCCAGGCGAACGGCTGAAAAGGCTGAGCCGGCCGTGGTGAGACGGCCGTCGCCCTTCGCGCTTCCCGGTGGTGGCCCACCTCGCAACCCGCCTGGAGTCCGGCGGCCTCAGCTCATCCGGATCTTGCCAGGCGCGTCCTGTCGCCAGTCGCGCGAGCCGCCAGTTTAACTGGGATCAGCGCGCCAGGGCCACGCGCTCGCGTTCCGGGCGAGCCGACGCGTCCTGCTCGGGCGCGGCGGCGTGCGCCGTCGATTCGCTGGCAGCGGCGGCCGGGGCGACCACCGGCACGGGCGTGACCAGCGGGATCGGCGCCACGTTGGCGATGATGGGCACCACGGTGGGCGGCACGTTCTGGCCGGACGCCACGCGCTTGAGCAACTCCTGCTCGGCGATGACCTTGCCGGCGTAGCCGCCGTCGTCGTCGCTGGCGCCGGCGCCCACGTAGAAGCGCAGGCCGCTGGACAGGTTGCCGCCCTTGGCGATGCATTCCTTGAGCACGAGCACGCCCACGCGCAGGTTGCTCACCGGATCGAACGCCGCCAGGTGGCCCCCGTACGGGTCGTACTTGTCGCTGTGGATCTTGGTCATCACCTGCATCAGGCCCTGCGCGCCCACCGGGCTCTGCGCGAACGGGTTGAAGCTGGATTCGATGGCCATCACCGACAGGATCAGCGTGGGCTCGATGCCGGTGCGCTGGCCCACGGTCCACGATTCCTGCACCAGCCGGGCCACGGGCTCGGGCGCCACGTGGTAGCGGCGCACGATCCAGCGGGCCACGTTGGCCTGGGCCCGCGTGAGGTCGGCCGGGTCGGCCGTGGACGACGTGTTGACCGGGCCGGCCGCGGGCGGCTCGTTCTCGGCCTCGGCGGCGAGGTCTTCGCCGCCGCTGCGCGCCAGGTGGCGCGCCTCGAGCCAGCCCCAGGCGCGAGCCTCGAGGGTGTCGCGCAGGTCGTCCTGGCTGCCCATGAACAAGGCACCGGCCACCACGGCCAGGCCCACCATTGCCAACATGCTGTGGCTCACGTCGAGCAGGCCGTGGCCGACATCGGTCAGGAACACGGTCACTGAGTCTCGCCCGGTTGTCAGTGCGTTGCGCACGACGGCTTGGGGTTGAAGCATCTCTCTCCTTTCACAGCGTTCGGTGCCGGCGGTCGGCGCACGGGGCGCGCGGTCGCGGCGTTCTCGACGCTGGCGATAATGGATCGCTGCGATTCATGGCCGGGGAGTCTGCATCTAGCAGCCGGCGGCAGCCTTCAAGGCCCGGCTTCAGCGAGGAAGCGGGATAACCCTGGTGTTACGTCTGGCGGGATTGTAGGGAGCCGCGTAATAACCCGTCAACAATATAGACTTCTAAAGTCATAACCAAAAATTATGAAATACCGTGATTTGCGCGATTTCGCGGCCAATCTTGAGGGTACGGGGGAGCTCCGGCGTGTAACAGCGCCGGTGTCCCCTAACCTCGAAATGACGGCTTTGGCCGATCGCGTGCTCCGCCAGGGCGGCCCCGCGTTGCTCTTCGAACACCCCACCGGGTATGGGGTGCCCGTGCTCGCCAACCTGTTCGGTACCCCCCACCGTGTCGCGCTGGGCATGGGCGCCACCGACATCTCCGAGCTGCGCGGCATCGGCCAGTTGCTGGCCAGCCTGCGCGAGCCCGAGCCGCCGAAGTCGATGAAGGACGCCGGCAAGCTGTGGACGATGGGCAAGGCGCTGTGGGACATGAAGCCCGCGGTGCTGCGCAACGGCCCGTGCCAGGAAGTGATCCAGGCGGCCGACGAGATCGACCTGGCGCAGTGGCCGATCCAGACCTGTTGGCCGGGCGACATCGCGCCGCTGGTCACCTGGGGGCTGGTGGTGACGCGCGGCCCGCGCAACGTTCCCAAGCCGCGGCTGCGCCAGAACCTGGGCATCTACCGCCAGCAGGTGATCGGCAAGCGCGAGCTGATCATGCGCTGGCTCACCCACCGCGGCGGCGCACTCGACTTCCGCGAGTTCGCCCGCGCCAATCCCGGCAAGCCGTTCCCGCTGGTGTGCGCGTTGGGCGCCGACCCGGCCACCACGCTGGGCGCCGTCACGCCGGTGCCCGACACGCTGGGCGAGTACCAGTTCGCCGGCCTGCTGCGCGGCAGCCGCACCGAGCTGGTGGACACGCAGGCCGGCGAGGACGGCCTGATGCTGCAGGTGCCCGCGCGCGCCGAGATCGTGCTGGAGGGCCACATCCCCGTGGCGGAACCGGGCTACGCGGGCTTCAGCGAGACCGGCATCCCGCTGAAGGAGCAGGGCGGCTATCTATATGCACTGGAAGGACCGTACGGCGACCACACCGGCTATTACAACGAGCGCGACTGGTTCCCGGTCTTCCGCCTGGATCGCCTGACGCACCGCAAGGATCCGATCTACCACTCCACCTACACCGGCAAGCCGCCGGACGAACCCGCGGTGCTGGGCGTCGCACTCAACGAGGTGTTCGTGCCGGTGCTGCAGAAGCAGTTTCCCGAGATCGTCGACTTCTACCTGCCGCCCGAGGCCTGCAGCTACCGCATGGCCGTCATCTCGATGAAGAAGGCCTACGCGGGCCACGCCAAGCGCCTGATGTTCGGGCTGTGGAGCGTGCTGCGCCAGTTCATGTACACCAAGTTCATCGTGGTGGTGGACGAGGACATCGACCTCCGCGCCTGGAACGGAGTGATCTGGGCCATCACCACGCGCATGGATCCGGTGCGCGACACCACGCTGGTCGACCACACGCCCATCGACTACCTCGACTTCGCCTCGCCCATCAGCGGCCTGGGCGGCAAGATGGGCCTGGACGCCACCTCCAAGTGGCCCGGCGAGACGAACCGCGAATGGGGCCGGCCGATCAGCATGGCCGGGGCAATCGCCAAGGAGGCCGAGGCGCGGCTGGACGCGGTCTTCTCCCAGGTGATGGGGGGGGGCAAAGCGTAAGGCGCTATCAGGACGCGCGATTCGTTGGTCAGGATTTTCTTGCCGCGGGGGCGCGCGAGGACTATCTTGGAACTGCCTCGAACGAGGCACCCCCCGCTGCGCAGTCGATGCGCAATTGGAGCCCCGGGCGTTCTGCTCCGGAGCCCCACAGGGCGACGTTCAAGTCGCCCAGGAAGCCCCGAATGACCGCAAGTGTTCGGGGCTTCGTCACGTCAGCGGGCGTCGCCGATGCCGGCCAGCACCTCGTGCAGCACCTCGTGCATGCGCAGCGCCCCCTCCCCCGACGGGAACCAGTCGAGCAGGTTGAAGCCGTCGCGGCCGGGCTGGCCCATGGGCGCCGCGGTGATGGCCACGGACGCCGCCGCCGGCGCCGATCCCGCCGACGCGACGGCGGCCGCCCTGAACTCGCGCAGCGCGCGTGGCATGTGCAGCCCGTGCGTCACCACCACCAATTCCCGGATGCCGGCGGGACGCAGCAGGGCCAGCGTGTCGATGGCGTTCTCGTGGGTGTCGTGCGAGGCGGTTTCCGTCCAGCGCAGCGGCATGCCCCAATCGGCCTGCGCGATCTCCGCCATCAACGCGGCCTCGGGCGGCGCGGCGGGGTCGGGCCGGCTCCAGCCGCGGCCGCCCGAGGCGGCGATCGGCAGGCCGGTCTGGCGAGCGAGCCAGATCGCGTAGCGCAGCCGACCCAGCGAGGGGCTGGCCAGGTTGTACTCGCCGTATTCGGGCGCCGGGCCGGTCAGGCCGCCGCCCAGCACGACGATGGCGATCGGCGCGCCGGCGGCGGCGCGGACCCGCAGCGCGCCGCGCTGGGCCGCGTCGAGGGCAGGGGGCTCGTCGAGCCAGTGGTTCTCCGCCCAGTGCGCCGCCCCGGTGCAACTGGCCAGCCAGGCGGCCGCGCAGGCGACGCCGGCCAGCCAGGGCCCCGTGCGCGGTCGCGAGCGCGCGAGCAGCGCGCCCGCGAAGGCGAGCGCCAGCAGCGACGCCGGCGGCAGCACGAGCGCCGCCAGCGCCGGCTTGGCGGCCCCGAGGCCCAAGGATGTCAACCAGTCGGCGATCATGGATAGCATTCTCGCGGACTGGCGCCTCGGGCATCAGGCGACGAGCCCGCACACGCGGGCGAGACGAGGAGCGGAGATGAGCGAGGCGATCGAGACCATCACCCTGGCGGGCGGCTGCTTCTGGTGCGTGGAGGCGGTGTTCGAGCAGGGTGCGCGGCGTCGTGGACGTGCAGTCGGGCTACAGCAATGGCCACGTGGCGGCGCCCACCTACGAGGACGTCTGCACCGGCACCAACAATCCCGAAGAGGGATATTGCGCGGCGGTCATCGGGCCCGAGCTGGAGAAATTCCGCAAGGTATTCAGGTCGCACCTGCTCGGGTAAGTCCGGTCAGGGCGCGAGGCGTTCGCGCGTCCAGGCGCCACCGTCGAGTCGATAGTGCAGCCGGTCGTGCAGGCGCGATTTTCGGCCCTGCCAGAATTCCCAGTGGTCGGGCTGCAGCCGAAAACCGCCCCAATGCGGCGGACGCGGCGGGTTCATCAGGAACTTCGCCGCGTATTTCGCCGCGTTGGCCACCAGCACGCCGCGTGACGGGATGACCTGGCTCTGCGGCGAGGCCCAGGCACCGATGCGCGAGTCGAGCGGCCGCGAGGCGAAATAGGCGTCGGACTCCGCGTCGTCCACGCGTTCGACGCGCCCCTCGATGCGCACCACCCGCTCGAGCTCCACCCAGTGGAACTGCAGCGC
>JACMOG010000151.1 GCA_014378125.1 Vitreoscilla sp.
GCCAACGTCATGCGCCTGCTCGAGGTCGTGCGGGGCGGCAGGACCGCCGACGACGTGCTGGTGACGGTGATGAAGATGGGCAAGAAGATCAAGAAGACCTGCGTGGTCTCGGGCGTGTGCGACGGGTTCATCGGCAACCGCATGATCGTGCAGTACAGCCGCCAGGCCGGCTTCCTGCTCGAAGAGGGCTGCACGCCGCAGCAGGTGGTCAAGGCCGTCGAGAAGTTCGGCTTCGCCATGGGCCCGTTCCGCATGGGCGACCTGGCCGGCAACGACATCGGCTGGGCCATCCGCAAGCGCCGCTACGTCGAGAAGCCCGCCCTGCGTTACTCGAAGACGGCCGACCTGCTGTGCGAACTGGGCCGCTACGGCCAGAAGACGGGCGCCGGCTGGTACGACTACGTTCCGGGCAAGCGCGACGCGATCCCGTCGGAGCTGGTCAACGACATGCTGGGCAAGCACCGCGCCGAACTGAACATCACGCCGCGCAAGATCAGCGACGACGAGATCGTGCACCGCCTGGTGTACTCGCTGGTCAACGAGGGCGCGCGCATCGTCGAGGAAGGCATCGCGCTGCGCGCCTCCGACATCGACATGGTCTACCTCACCGGGTATGGCTTCCCGCTGTGGCGCGGCGGCCCGATGAACTACGCCGACACCTTGGGCCTTTGGAACGTGGTGCAGGCGATGAAGAAGTTCTCGAAGAACCCTGCCGACGACCAGGCGTTCTGGCAGCCGGCGCCCCTGCTGGCAAAGCTGGCCGCCGAAGGCAAGAGCTTCAGCTGAGGCCGCTCGGTGAAGGGCGTCCTCACCCGCACGCTGGCCATCCTGGCCGGCATCGTGCTGGGCATGCTGATCGTCTCGGGCTCCAGCCCGTGGCGTGAACTTTTCAGGAAGCCCGCGCCCGTGCCGTCCACCCCGATCCAACGCGAACGCGCGCCCGACCAGCGCGTGTGAGCCCCCGAAACATTCCCTGATTCCAGGAGTTCCCATGACCGAAGCCGTCATTGTTTCCACCGCCCGCACCCCGCTCTGCAAGAGCTGGAAGGGTGCCTTCAACATGACGCACGGCGCCGAGCTGGGCGGCCATGCCGTCAAGGCGGCCCTCGAGCGCGCCGGCATCGACGGCGCCGAGGTGGAAGACGTGCTGATGGGGTGCGCCAACCCCGAGGGCGCCACCGGCGCCAACATCGCGCGCCAGGTCGCGCTGCGCGCGGGCCTGCCGGTGTCGGTGGCCGGCGCCACCGTCAATCGCTTCTGCTCCAGCGGCCTGCAGACCATCGCGATGGCCGCGCAGCGCGTGATCGCCAACGAGGGCGACGTGTACGTGGCCGGCGGCGTGGAAAGCATCTCGTGCGTGCAGCAGGAGATGAACATGCACATGCTGCGCGACATGTGGCTGGCGCGAAACAAGCCGGCCGTCTACATGTCGATGCTGGAGACCGCGGAGACGGTGGCCAAGCGCTACAAGATCTCGCGCGAGCGCATGGACCAGTACGGCGCGGCCAGCCAGCAGAAGGCCGCCGCGGGGCTCGAGGCCGGCCTGTTCAAGGACGAGATCGCTGCCATCACCGTGACCGCCGGCGTGGCCGATCCGAAGAACGGCATCCGCACCAGGGAAGTCACCGTCGAGAACGACGAAGGCATCCGTCCGGGCACCACCTACGACGGCATCAAGGACCTGCGCTCGGCGCTGCCCGGCGGCGTGATCAGCGCCGGCAACGCAAGCCAGTTCTCAGACGGCGGCGGCGCCTGCGTGGTGGTGTCCAGCCAGTACGCCGAACGCAGGGGGCTGAAGCCCATCGGCCGCTTCCTCGGCTTCGCCGTGGCCGGATGCGAGCCCGACGAGATGGGCATCGGCCCGGTGTATGCCGTGCCCAAGGTGCTGAAGCGCCTGGGCCTGACGGTGGCGGACATCGACCTGTGGGAACTCAACGAGGCCTTCGCGGTGCAGGTGCTCTATTGCGCCGACACCCTCGGCATCCCGATGGATCGACTCAACGTCAACGGCGGCGCCATCGCCGTCGGCCATCCCTACGGCGTCAGCGGCCAGCGCCTGACCGGCCACGCGCTCATCGAAGGCAAGCGCCGCGGCGCCAAGAAGGTCTGCGTCACGATGTGCATCGGCGGCGGCATGGGCGCGGCCGGCGTGTTCGAGGTACTTTGAGCCCCACGGTCGCTTGCGCTCCCTGCCCCCGAGGGGCCGGCCGCGAGCGGCCCGGCAAAGCCGGATCCGCCGCTCCCTTGAATTTCTGACCGACTGGTGAGCGCCAGCGGCGGTGAGTTTCCTACTCCAACGCAGCGGCTTCGTGGCGGCTGTTCAATCGACATGAGCACTCGTTCCACGCTGGACTTCCTGCTGTACGACTGGTTGAAGGTGGACCAGCTCTCGGAGCGCGAGCGCTTCGCGGAGCATTCGCGCGCCACCTTCGACGCCGTGCTGGACACCTGCGAGCGCCTGGCGCGCGACAAGTTCGCGCCGTTCAACCGCCTGCTCGACACCGAGGAGCCGCGCGTCGAGAACGGCCGCGTGCGCCTGCCGCAGGCCACGCACGACGCGCTGCACGCGTACGCGGCCACCGGCATGATCGCCGCGTCGCAGGATGCCGACATCGGTGGCATGCAGCTGCCCTGCGTGGTGGAGAAGGCGGCCAACGCGTTCTTCTCGCAGGCCTGCATCGCCATGGGCGGCTACGTGATGCTCACGCACGGCAACGCGGGCCTCCTGATGGCCCACGGCACGCCGAAGCAGCAGGAGGTGTTCGCGGCGCGCGAGTTCGCCGGCGAGTGGTTCGGCACCATGTGCCTCAGCGAGCCGCAGGCCGGCTCGTCGCTGAGCGACATCGCCACGCGCGCCACGCCCGACGGCGACGCCTTCGAGGCCGACCCGCTGGGCCCGCGCTACAAGCTGGTGGGCAACAAGATGTGGATCTCGGCCGGCGAGCACGAGATCACGCCCAACATCGTGCCCCTGGTGCTGGCCAAGATCCCGGACGCCGACGGCAAGCTGCCGGCGGGCGTCAAGGGCATCTCGCTGTTCATCGTGCCCAAGCACCACGTGGACGCCGACGGCGCGCTCACCGGCGTGCGCAACGACGTGAGCCTGGCCGGGCTCAACCACAAGCTGGGCTACCGCGGCACCACCAACACCCTGCTGAACTCGGGCGAAAAGGGTGGGGCGGTCGGATA
>JACMOG010000152.1 GCA_014378125.1 Vitreoscilla sp.
CGTCATCGGCGTGGACACGCTGGGCGTGCACGCGGGCCTGGCCGCGGGCGAGATCGTGGGCGGCCTCGCGGTGCTGGCGCTGTTGGTGAAGCACCAGTCGCGCCAGCCGGCGCCGCTCGTGCCGCTCGACCTGATGCGCATCCCGCTGTTCTCGCTGTCCGTGGTGACTTCGGTGTGCTCGTACGCAGCGCAGATCCTGGCCTACGTGTCGCTGCCGTTCCTGTTCCAGTCGGTGCAACATCGTTCGGCGGTCGAGACCGGCCTGCTCGTCACGCGCTGGCCGCTGCTGGTGGTGTTCGCGGTGCCGATCGCGGGGCGGCTGACGACGTGGGCAGCCTCGGCCTGGCCGCGCTTGCCGCGATGCCGGCGCAGCCTTCGGTGCTCGACGTGGCTTGGCGCATGGCCCTGTGCGGTGTCGGCTTCGGCTTCTTCCAGACGCCCAACAACACCGCGCTGATGACGGCCGGCCCCGCCAATCGCTCCGGCGCGGCGGGCGGCATGCTGGCGATGGCGCGCATCTTCGGATGGTGCCTGGGGTCGGCGCTCGTCGCCGTGGTCTTCGTGCTGGTGAGCGAGCGGCCGACCATCGCGTGTCTCAAGCTCGCGCGTGGCTTCGCGGCCTTTGGTGCGGTGGTGAGCGTGTCGCGATTCCGGGCGGGCGTGGGGGCCTGAGCGGGCGCGCCCGCCGCGGTTGAACGCACCGACTCAAGCCCGCAGGAACGCCTCGAACTCCGCCGCCGGCACGGCCGGCGACCAATGGAATCCCTGGCCTTGCTGGCAGCCCAGGTCGCCCAGCAGCGCCAGCGTCGCGCTGTCCTCGACGCCCTCGGCGACCGTGAACAGGTTCAGGCTGGAGGCCATCTGCACGATGGCGCGCACGATCGCCTGGTCCTGGATGTCGTCGGTGAGCCGCCGCACGAAGGTCTGGTCGATCTTGAGGCGTTCCACCTCGAAGCGCTTCAGGTAGGCCAGGTTCGAGTAGCCCGTGCCGAAGTCGTCGATCGCGAAGCGCACGCCCATCCGGCGCAGCGTGGCCAGGCTCTCGACCAGCGTGAGCGAGTCCTGGATCAGCAGCGACTCGGTGAGCTCCAGCTCGAGGTTGGTGCTGGGCAGGCCCGAGTCGGCCAGGGCCTGTGCCACGGAGTTCTCGACGCTGCCGCGCTTGAACTGCACCGGCGACACGTTGACCGAGATGGTGAAATCGGTCCAGCCCGCGGCGCGCCAGCGCTGGGCCTGGGCGCAGGCCTCCTGCAGCACCCAGTCGCCGATCGGGATGATCAGGCCGGAGCGTTCGGCCAGCGGGATGAAGCGCACCGGCGAGATGTTGCCCATCTCGGCGTGGTTCCAGCGGATCAGGGCCTCGGCGCCGATCAGCTTGCCGGTGCGCAGCTCGAACTGCGGCTGGTACGACAGCGTGAAGTCCCGATGGGCGATGGCCGAGCGCATGGCCGACAGCAGGGCCACGTGCTCGACGACGCTGTCGTTCATCTCGCCGTCCCAGAAGCGGAACGCGTTGCGGCCCGACTCCTTGGCGCGGTACATCGCGATGTCGGCCTTCTTCAGCAGGCTGTCGAAGTCGGTGTCGTCGGCCGGGAACAGGGTGATGCCCAGCGAGCAGCCGGCGAAGATCTCCATGCCGAGGACGTCGAACGGCGCCATCAGGCCGGTGACGACCTTGTTGGCGATCTCGGCCACGGCGGCGCCGTCGTGCACCTCGGGCACCAGCAGCAGGAACTCGTCGCCGCCCAGTCGGGCCACGGTGTCGGCCGTGCGCAGCAGGGTGGCCAGGCGCTCGCTCACCAGCTTGAGCAGCGTGTCGCCCGAGCTGTGGCCCAGCGTGTCGTTGACGTTCTTGAAGTTGTCCAGGTCGAGGTACAGCATCGCCACGCTGTGGTCGCCGCGGCGTGCGGCGTTGCGCAGCGCTTCGTCGAGCGTCTGGCGCATCATCGCACGATTGGGCAGCCCGGTCAGCGAATCGAACCGCGCGAGGCGGCTGATTTCCTGCTCCGAGCGGCGCTGCTCGGTCAGATCGGTGCCGATCCCGCGGAAGCCCAAATAGCGACCGTGGTCGTCGAACACCGGATTGCCCGACAGCGACCAATGCACGTCGGCATCGCTCGCCGGGCGCACGACGACGTCGGAGAAAGGGAATCGCGCCGACAGATGGAAGCCCAACGTGCGCTCGTCGCGGAACTCCTCGCCCGGCGCGCTGTCGACCGACATCAGGTCGGTGAACTGGAGGCCGAGCATCGCTGCGGGGTCGGTCTTGAAGTCGTCGGCGAGCTGCTGCGAGACGTAGGA
>JACMOG010000153.1 GCA_014378125.1 Vitreoscilla sp.
AGACGCCCATCAGGCCGGACAGCACGATGGCCGCGATGATCAGGCCGCTGCTGCGCTGCTCCAGCCGCGACGCGAGTTCCTCGATGGCGAACATCACGCCGGCCAGCGGCGCGTTGAACGCCGCGGCGATGCCCGCCGCGCCGCCGGCCACGCGCATGCCATGGTCGGAGATGCCGGGATGCGGCGGCAGCCAGCGCCGC
This sequence comes from Vitreoscilla sp., assembly GCA_014378125.1. The sequence continues at coordinate 201 of JACMOG010000153.1, forward strand.
GCGTGCTGCATCACGCCGGCCGCGATCTGCACCGACGGACCCTCGCGCCCGCTGGCCAGGCCACCCAGCAGCGAGCCGGCCGTCAACACCATCTTGGCCACGCTCATGCGCAGCGACACGAAGACGGAGCGCGACTCCGGCGGGAACGCGGGATCGAGCGTGGCCATCACCTGCGGGATGCCCGAGCCGGCGGCGCCCGGCGCGAAGCGCCGCGTGAGCCACACCACGGCCATCGTGCACACGGGTGTCCACGCGAGCGGCATCAGCGGGTGCAGGTCGGTGACGGTCTTGAAGCCCAGCGTGGCCAGGTCGCACAGCTTCGAGAACGCGACCACCGACAGGCCCGCGACGGACGCCGCGGCGAGCACGATCAACCGGGCGAGCCACTGGCGCCAGTCGGCCAGGTCGCCACGCATCGCGGCCACCACGTCGGGTTGCGCCGTCCCGTGAGGATCAGGCGAGGTCATGCGGGTGTCTGGACATATTTGTGCAAATATACTCGCATTGCGTGAACTCCGTCGCGTGGGGGCGACCTCGGAATGAGGGGTCTGGCCCCGTTCGGGGCCAGACCCCTGGTCAATAGTGGGGCGGCAGATCCTCGCGCGGATCGCGCGACGCGCCCCCGCCCGTGTCCGGCGCACGGTCCTTGAGCTTGCCCACTTCGCGGATCAGCAGGTCGATCTGCTCCTGCTGACGCGCCACCAGGTCGTTGAGGTGATCGAGCAGGTCTTCGCTGAAGCTGGCCTTGACCTCGAGGTCGGTGAGGCGCTTGTCGGTGTCGTCGTTCGGCGTGGGCATGGCGCCATTGTGGAACAGGCACGCGCCGCCGGCCCCCGGTGTCACCCGCGGAGAAGGCGCAACTGACCGCCGCGCAGAACAAGACCAGCCGGGACATCCACCAGGCCAAGACCAACGGCATCGACGGCAACCCGCTGTCGGCGTCGTCGCAACGCGCCCAGGCCGACACGCAGCGCAACATCAACCAGCAGCAACGCATCAACAACGGCGTTCGCGACGGCAGCCTCACCAACCATGAAGCGTCGAGCCTGGAACGCGGCCAGTCGCACGTGGACTCGCGCGAAGCCCACGCCGGTGCCGACGGCCATGTGGGTGCCGGCGAACAGCGCCGCATCGCGCGCGCCGACAACCGCCAGAGCGCGCGCATCCATCGCCAGCGCCATGACGCGCAGGCCAAGGGCTGACCGGGTCATCCTGCTTGTAGTCGCAGGACGCAGGTGGGTCACTGCCAGGCGTCGCTGGGTCACTGCTGGGCGTCGCTGGGTCACTGCTGGGCGCGCCCCGCAATCCGACGCGCCCCGCAGTCCGACGCGCCCCGCAATCCGGCGATGAACCAAAGAAAAGGGCCGCATAAGCGGCCCCCGAAATTTCACCCCGGAACATCACCTCAGGAAGTACTTCGGGCTCCTGGCATCGCGAGATGTCCGGAGCTCGATCGCATCCGACCCTGCCCTCCAGCGCGTCGGAAAGCGCCTGTTCCGCAGCCATTGTTGTCGAGAGGCACGCGCCGGCGATGCGGTGTTTTCCCTGTCGCGACAAGGACACTCTCGCGCATTCGGTCACGGTTTCAGCCGGCTCCGCCCTTCACCTATGATCGGCGCTCGCTCATCCTGAATCCAACCTGAATGCTCACGATCCTCCGCCGCGAATGGTCCCTGCTCCTGGCCGCCGCCGCGCTGTGCGTGGCCTGGCCCCTCGAGCACGCCGTCGTCGCCGCCGGCCAGGGCGTGTCGCTCGCGGCCTCGGTCGCTCTGATCGTGGCCATCCTGTTCGCCTCGGTCCGCGTGGCACACCACGCGGAGACGCTGGCCGAGCGGCTGGGCGAGCCCTACGGCACCATGGTGCTCACGCTCAGCGCCGTGCTGGTGGAGGTGGTGATCCTGGCGATCATCATGAACGAGTCGCCATCGCCAACGCTCGCGCGCGACACCATCTATTCGGCGGTGATGCTGGACATCAACGCGCTGCTGGGCCTGTCGGCCTTGCTTGGCGGCCTGCGCCACGGCGAGCAGCCGTACAACGTCGACTCGGGCAACACGTACATCGTGATGATCCTCACCGGCATCGGCGTGTCGATGGTGCTGCCCGCGTTCGTGCCGGCCGCCCACTGGCAGGCGTACTCGCTGTTCACGGTCATCGTGATGGTGCTGCTGTACGGCCTGTTCCTGCGCCTGCAGACGGGCCGCCACAGCTACTTCTTCAGCTACAGCTACGCCCAGAAGCCGCAGGGCGCCGACGCACTGGCCGCTCACGTGGCCTTGCACGACGAGGCGCATCCCACGTCCAGCCTGGCGCCGCCGCTGCTGGGCATCGGCGCCGGCATCGTGCTGATCGGCCTGCTGTCGGAGGTGATGGCCAAGACGCTGGAGACCGGCCTGGCGGGCACCGGCGCGCCGCCCATCCTGGCGCCGCTGGTGGTGGCCACGATCTCGGCCAGCCCCGAGATCCTCACGGCCCTGCGCGCGGCGCTGGCCAACCGCATGCAGCCGGTGGTCAACATCGCGCTGGGCGCGTCGCTGTCCACCGTCGTGCTCACGGTGCCCGTGATCGAGGCGCTGGCGCTGATCACGCACCATCCCATCGAGATGGCACTGAGCACGCCGCAGATCGTGATGACCTTCCTGACCCTGCTGGTGGCCACCATCAACATCCACGACGGCGAGACCAACGCCATCGAGGGCCTGACGCACTTCGTGCTGTTCGCGGCGTTCCTGATGCTGTCGGCGGTCGGCGTGTAGGTTTCTCGCCCGGCGAGGGACGGGGCCGTGGGTTGGCGTCCGGTGGCCTACGATCTCACGAGCGCGTTGGCGACGGCGAGTTCGAGATCTTCCGGCGAGAACGGCTTCACCAGCACCGACGCGGCCTCCAGGCCCGACCGCGCCACGCCGCCCGGGTCGCCGGTGGCAAAGATCAGGGCCAGCCGGGGCTGGCGGCCCAGCGCCTCGCGCGCCAGCTCGATGCCCGACACCTTCGGCAGTCCGACGTCGGTCACGAGAACGACCCCCGGATGCCCCGCCAGCGCCGCGAGCGCCGACGTGGCGTCGAAGGCCTGCAGCACCACGTGGCCCGACATGCCCAGCAGCTCGGCCAGCGTCTCGCGGATGAACTCGTCGTCCTCCACCAGCAGCACCGTGCCGGCAGGTGACGCCTGC
>JACMOG010000154.1 GCA_014378125.1 Vitreoscilla sp.
AGGTGGGCTCGCCGCTCGAACTCTACGAGCACCCCGACAACCTGTTCGTGGCCGGCTTCATCGGCTCGCCAAAGATGAACTTCCTCGCCGCCACGGTGGTCTCTGCCGACGCCCGTGGCGCGGTCGTGCGGCTGGAGACGGGCGCGCAGGTTCGCTGCGAGGTGGACGCCGCGCGCGCCCATGCCGGCGACAAGGTGACGCTGGGCGTGCGCCCCGAACACCTCGATCCCGCGCCGCCCGGCCAGGCCGGCAACGTCATCGCCACCACGGTCACCTTAGTCGAATCGCTGGGCAGCACCACGCACGCCTACTGCGAGTATCCCGGCGTGGCCGAGACCCTCGTGTGCGAGCTCGATGGCGCCACGCGCCTGCGCAACGGCGCGGCGCTCGCGCTGGCCATGCCGGCCGCGCGTGCCTACTTGTTCGACGCCCATGGCCGGGCCTTCCGCCGCCACGTCCGCGACGGGCAGCAAGAGGCGGCATGAACAGCCCACGCGTCCCCCGCCGCGTCGCGGCGTGCGCCGTCGCGGCTGCCCTGGCGGTCGCGCCGCTGCTGGCGCAGGCGGCCGAGCCGCTCAAGCTGCTCGTGTGGATCAATCCCGACAAAGGCTACACCGGCCTGCAGAAGGTGGGCGCCCGTTACGCCGCCGACACCGGCGTGCAGGTGGTGGTGCAGCATCCCGATGACGCGCCGTCCAAGTTCCAGGCCGCGGCCGGCGCCGGCAAGGGCCCCGACATCATCTGCTGGCCGCACGACCGCTCGGGCGAATGGGCCAAGTCGGGGCTGATCGTGCCGGTGAAGCCGCGCCAGGCCCTGCACGACCAGATCGAGGACTCGGCCTGGAACGCCTTCCACTACCAGGGCCGCACCTGGGGCTACCCGCTGTCGATCGAGGCCATCGGCCTGATCTGGAACAAGGCGATGCTCAAGTCGGCGCCCACCACCTGGGACCAGGTGGTGGCCATCGACAAGGACCTCGCCATGCACGGCAAGAAGGCCATCCTCTGGGACTACAACAAGAGCTTCTTCACCTGGCCGCTGCTGGCCGGCTCCGGCGGCACCATCTTCGCGAAGAAGACCGACGGCAGCCTCGACACGGACTCGGTGGGCGTCAACGCGCCCGGCGCCGTGCAGGCCGCCACGATGCTGCAGGAACTGATCCGCACCGGCGTGCTGCCCAAGGGCGCGGGCTACTCCGAGATGGAGGGCGCGTTCAACCGCGGCGAGATCGCGATGATGATTTCAGGGCCGTGGGCATGGGACAACGTCCGGAAGAGCCGCATCGACTTCGGCGTGGCTCCCCTGCCAGCGGTCAATGGCCACGAGCCCAAGCCCTTCGTGGGCGTGCTGGGCTGCATGATCGCCGCGCCCAGCAAGAGCAAGGATCTCGCGCGCGACTTCCTCGAGAACTACCTGCTCACCCTCGACGGGTTGCGCACCATCAACGCCGACGTGCCGCTCGGCACGCCCGCCAACAAGGCCTACTTCGCCGAGCTGAAGAGCGACCCGCACATCGCCGCGACGATGGACAACGCGCGCCGCGGCGAGGCGGTGCCCAACATCCCCGAGGTGGGCAAGTTCTGGACGGCGATGGACGCCGCCCTGGAGGCCGTGACCAACCTGCGCCAGTCGCCGCAGGACGCCCTCGATGGCGCCAAGGCGCGGATCCTCGTCAAGTGAGCGCCCGGCCGTGACGAATCGATTCGACTGGAAGCGCTTCTCGCGCGCCACCATCGCCTGGCGCTACCTGTTCCCGGGCGTCGCCGGCATGCTGCTGTTCGTGGCGTTCCCGCTGGTCTACACGATGTGGATCGGTTTCACGAACTACTCGTCCACCCACCTCCTGAGCCAGGCGCGGGTGGAGGCGTACCTGCTGGAGCAGACGGTGCCGGACGAGAATCACTCGCTCGAATTCACGTTGCATCCCGAGGGCGACGCCCTGCGGCTGGTGCTGGCGCCGTACGACGCGGCATCGAGCGCGCAGCGCTTCGTGTCCGCGCCGTTGCAACTGAAGGGCGACAAGGCGGAGACGGCATCGATGAGCCCCCTGCCCGTCGATCAGGCCCTCGCGCCCGCGCTCGCCACGCGCGAGACGCTGGCGCATCGCGAGGCCCTGATGCCGCTCAGGCTGAAATTGCCCGACGGCCACGTACTCGGCTACGCCGGCGTGCACGAGTTCGGCCCCTCGGCCGCCGTCTGGCAGGCCAACCCCGACGGCTCGCTGCTGCGCCTGGACGACAA
>JACMOG010000155.1 GCA_014378125.1 Vitreoscilla sp.
GCGCGACGGCCAGCAGCTCGAGGAACTGTTCGCGCGTCAGCCAACGTTCGCGCTCGACGAGTTCGCGCTGCGCGATCGGCAGCACGCCGCCGAAGCCCTGCAGCGCCAGCAGCGTGAACACGCGGAAGATCTCGCCGGGCGATCGCGGCGTGCGCGGCGAGTCGTCGTCGAGAAGGGAGTGGGGCGCGCGGCCGTCATCGGTCGCGGCGGCGCCCGACATCACGCTCGGCGCCTCGTCGCGCTCCGACATCTTCGCGGGCTCGGCCGCGGGGTCGAGGGTGGTTTCGGGAGGAGGCGACATGGCTTCGCAAGGAGATGCGCCAGCGTACTCCCGTGGGCCGCGAAGGGGAAGTCTTATGTCTTATATAAGACTAGTGCGCCGGGGCTTTCACCTCGAGCACAGCCACTGCGGGCTCACCTCAACACTTTCAGCGCGTCCGGATTGACGATGTTGGTGGGCGTGCCGTTGATGAAGTTGACGACGTTGTCGAACGCGGCACCGAAGTAGGTCTCGTAGCTGTTCTGCTCGACGTAGCCGATGTGCGGCGTGCACACGGCGTTCTCCAGGCGCAGCAGCGGGTGGCCGGCCAGGATGGGCTCGCTCTCGAACACGTCGACGGCGGCCATCCCGGGGCGGCCGCGGTTGAGCGCCGCCACCAGCGCGGACTCTTCCAGCAGCTCGGCGCGCGAGGTGTTGACGAACAGCGCCGTGGGCTTCATCTGCAGCAGGTCGTTGAGCTTGATGAGGTGGCGCGTGGCGTCGGTCAGGCGCAGGTGCATGCTCAGCACGTCGGCGCTGGCGAAGAGCTCCTCGCGTGACGCGAGCGCGCGATGGCCGTCGGCGGCGGCGCGTTCGCGCGATTCCTCCGAGCCCCACACGGCCACCTCCATGCCGAAGGCCCGGCCGTAGCCCGCCACCAGCTTGCCGATGCGGCCGTAGCCCCAGATGCCCAGCGTCTTGCCGCGCAGCGTTGTGCCCAGCCCGAAGTTGGGCGGCATGGACGCGGCCTTCAGGCCCGACTGCTGCCAGGCCCCGTGCTTGAGGGCGGAGATGTACTGCGGCAGCCGCCGCATGGAGGCCATGATCAGCGCCCAGGTGAGCTCGGCCGGCGCGTAGGGGAAGCCGCCGCCTTCGGCCACCGCGATGCCGAGCGCCGTGCAGGCGTCGACGTCGATGTGCTCGCCCACCTTGCCGGTCTGCGCGATCAGGCGCAGCTTGGGCAGCTTCTCGAGCAGTTGGCGCGGGAAGCGCGTGCGTTCGCGAATGAGCACCAGCACCTCGGCGTCGCGCAGTCGCACGGACAGTTGCCCGATGCCCTTGACGGTGTTGGTGAAGACCTTCGCGTTGAGGTCGCTCAGCTTGGCGGCGCAGGGCAGCTTGCGCACCGCGTCCTGGTAGTCGTCGAGGATGATGATGTTCACGCGCTCGATTATGGCCCCCTGAAACGCCGAATCCTTGGACGCACGAAAGCCGCCCGGAGGCGGCTTTCGCGGTGAATGCAACGAGGTGTCAGCAACGCTGGGCGTGCAGCGAGCTGGTCTCGGCCGAGCCGAAGGCCTCGGGGAAGGTGCGGTCGAGCGTGCGGTACAGGGCGGCGCGCATGGTGCGGGTGGCGACGTCGTCCTCGCGCAGCGTGGCCAGCAGCGGACCGCGCAGCAGCCACAGGTCGATCGGGTCTTCGGCGCCGCGCACCTGGGAGCGCAGCCAGGCACCCTTGCGGTGCTCCAGGTTCTCGACGGCGCGCAGGAACAGCTGCTTCATCTCGACGAACGCGCGGCGCGATTCGATGCGCGCGGACCGCGTGGCCGGCAGGCCGTCGTGCTCGAGGAACCC
>JACMOG010000156.1 GCA_014378125.1 Vitreoscilla sp.
AGCTGCTGATCGGCGGCCCGCTGCCCGCGCAGCTGCCCGCCGCCACGGCCTGGGCCGACATGGCGCTGCCCGACGTACCCGCCGGCCTGCCGTCCGACGTGCTGCTGTCGCGTCCGGACGTGCGCCAGGCCGAGCAGCAGCTGATCGCCGCCAACGCCAACATCGGTGCCGCGCGCGCCGCGTTCTTCCCCACGATCTCGCTGACGGGAAGCTTCGGCACGGCCAGCACGTCGCTCAACGGCCTGTTCGACCACAGCGCCTGGAGCTTCATCCCCCAGGTGACGCTGCCGCTGTTCGACGCGGGGCGTACCCGCAACAACCTGCGCGTGAGCGAAGGCCAGCGCGACATCGCGACCGCGCAGTACGAGAAGGCCGTGCAGGGCGCCTTCCGTGACGTGGCCGACGCCCTGGCCGGCCGCGCCACGCTGGTCGACCAGCTCGCGTCGCAACAGGCCGAGACCGACGCCGAGGCCGAGCGCTTCAAGCTGTCCAACCTGCTGTACACCAATGGCGTGGCCAGCTCGCTCGACCAGCTCGACGCCCAGCGCTCGCTGTTCGTGTCGCAGCAGGCGCTGGTGCAGGTGAAGCTGGCGCTGCTGCAGAACCGGATCGCGGTCTATCGGGCACTCGGCGGGGGTTGGACCGACGTTTAAGGGGTCCGGCCCCGTTCGGGGTCAGACCCCGGTCAGGTAGCAGGCCACTGCGGCTCCTCGCCGCTGTCGTCGAAGCGCGGGAAGATCGTCAGGTTGACGACCTTGCCCTTGGCGACCCACAGCATCAAGCCGTGTTGCTCGCTCTGGAAGCATTTGCCGGATTCGGCGAAGTCGTCGGTGAGCTCGAGGTCGTGGATGTCGGCTTCCCGGGCCAGGCGCGGCAGGTCGGCGAGGTCGCAGCCGATGATGGCGACGCCGTTGACGGTGATGTCGGCCGACCAGGCGGTGATCGACTCGAGCTTGGAGTCGGCCACGGCCTCGAATTCGAGTTCGATCTCGCCGCCTTGGTAGAACCAGGTTTCGACCGAGTTGCCGTCGTCGTCGCTGGACGTCTCCACCGAGTCGGGCTTGCCGGCCGCGCCGCGCACGATCTCGCGGCTCATGCCGAGAACGAAGGGAGCGATTCCGAAGTAGGGGGTAGCGTCGGCCATGGGGTCTCGTCAGGAAAGCGGGTTCAGGGCGTCAGTATGTACGACCGCCGCGGAATTGGGCGTGTTGCTTGCGTGACAGGGGGGTGGCGGCTGCCAGGGCGGCCAGGGTGTGGCCGGCGTGGGCGTGCATGATGGCCAGGCCCAGCGCGTCGGCGGCATCCTTGCCGGGCAGGCCGGGCAGGCCCAGCAGGCGCGCCACCATCTCCTGCACCTGCTCCTGCTTGGCCTGGCCGTGGCCCACCCCGCCCTCCTCCATCTGCCCCGCGGTGTCTTCGGACACGGGCAGGTCGGCCGACACCAGCGCCGCCATCGCCGCGCCGCGGGCCTGCCCAAGCAGCAGCGTGCTCTGCGGATTGACGTTGACGAACACGATCTCCACCGACGCCTGCTGCGGCTGGTAGCGCTGCACCACCTCGCGAACGCCCTCGAACAGCACCTTGATGCGGCCCGGCAGGTCGCCCACGGCCAGTTGCGTGGTGGAGATCGTGCCGCTGGCCACGTAGTGCAGCTTCGGCCCGTCGGACTCGATCACGCCGAAGCCGGTGGTGCGCAGGCCGGGGTCGATGCCGAGGATGCGGATCATGGTCAGCTCTTCAGCTGGAAATACCAGCGCACCGAGTGGAAGAACACCGGCGCGGCGAAGCACAGCGGCGCCACGCGGTCGAGCAGGCCGACGGCGCCCGTCACCTGGCCCGTGTTGCCCCAGTAGTTGACGCCGGCGTCGCGCTTGAGCGCCGTCATCACGAACTCGCCCAGCGTGCCGGCGGCGCCGGCGATCAGCGCCATCACCATCGCCTGCGGCAGCTTGAACGGCGTGATCCAGAACAGCAGGCCGCCCATGACCGCGGAGCCCAGGCAGGCCAGCGCCCACGCGCGCAGGCCGAAGGTGCGGTCGATCATGCGGGCCACCGGACGGCGCCGCATCCGCGAGCTGATGAAGGTCTCGAGCATCTGCGCGGTGACGGTGACGATGACCAGGAAGAACACCAGGAACGGCCCGCGGTCGTGCACGTTCGGGAAGTCCAGCAGCAGCAGCGCCGGCGCATGCGACAGGCCGAACACGCACACCATCACGCCCCACTGGATCTTGGCGTTGCGCTCCAGGAAGCGCAGCGGATCGCCTCCCAGCGCGCTCAGCACGGGGATGGCCAGGAACACGTAGACCGGGATGAACACCGTGAACAGGTCGAAGCTGCGCGCGCCGGCCAGCACGTACTGCACCGGCAGCACCACGAAGAAGGCCAGCATCAGGCTGCGGTGGTCGGCACGCCGGGTCTGCATCATCGTGACGAACTCGCGCAGCGCGAGGAACGAGATCACCGCGAACAGGACCGTGGCACCCAACGCGCCCGACACCCACGCGAGCCAGAAGATGGCGGCACCCGCCCACGTGGCGCGCAGGTCGGCGGTGAACTTCGCGAGGCCGTGGTCGTTCTGCGGCGACTCGTCGCGCATCGCGATGAACACGGCGCCGGCCGACACGAGCAGCAGCCCGCCGAACAGGATCAGGAACAGCAGGCCGACCTGCTGCGTGGCCGAGAGGGATTGCAGGTACTTCATGCGACGCCGCCCGGTTTCAGCGCGATGACCGCGTCACGCGCCCGCGCGAGGAAGTCCGCCTTGGCCTCCTCCTCGCCCAGGTTGCACGGCGCACCGAAGGTGACGGTGCACAGGATGGGCACGGGCACCACTTCGCCCTTGGGCATCACGCGCTGCACGTTGTCGATCCAGCAGGGGATCAGCTGCACCGCGGGGAACTGCCTGGCCAGCCGGAAGAGGCCGCTCTTGAACTCCTGCGGCAGGCCCTTGTTGCTGCGCGTGCCCTCGGGAAAGATCACCAGCGAATCGCCCTGGTCGAGCGCGGCGATCAGCGGCGCCAGCGGGTCGGGGCCGCCCTCCTTGCGTTCGCGGTCGACGTAGACGGCGCGGAACACCTCGCGCGTGATCCAGTGCTTCAGCGGCGTCTTCGTCCAGTAGTCGGCGGCGGCGATGGGGCGGGTCTGCACGCGCAGGTCGGCGGGCAACGTGGCCCAGACGAGCACCCAGTCGAGGTGGCTTTGATGGTTGGCGAAATAGATGCGCTGTTCCGCCTTCGGCGGCACGCCCTTCCAGTGGCCTTGCGCGCCGGTGATCAGCCGCGCGACGGCCGCCAGCACGAAGCCCATTGCGTCGGCTCTGTTCATGAGCTCAGTGTAGTGGCAGCGCCGATGGGGTCGTTGCTCGCCGGCGCTGCCGCTCGCACGTCGCAGGAGAGAGTCGAGGGAGCGGCGGATCCGGCTTCGCCGGGCCGCTCGCGGAGCGCCCCCTCGGGGGGCAGGGAGCGCCAGCGACCGTGGGGGCTCAATGCCTGAAGTGACGCGTGCCCGTGAGCACCATCGCGATGCCGCGCTCGTCGGCCGCGTTGATCACCTCCTCGTCGCGCATCGAGCCGCCCGGCTGGATGACGGAGGTGGCGCCGGCGTCGCAGACGACGTCGAGGCCGTCGCGGAACGGGAAGAACGCGTCGCTGGCCACGGCCGTGCCCTTGAGCGTGAGGCCGGCGTTGTCGGCCTTGGTGCCGGCGATGCGGGCCGAGTCGATGCGGCTCATCTGGCCCGCGCCCACGCCCATGGTCATGCCGTTGGCGCAGAACACGATGGCGTTGCTCTTGACGAACTTGGCCACCTTCCACGCGAACAGCAGGTCGACCATCTGTTCGGCGGTGGGGATGGCCTTCGTGACGACGCGCAGCTCGTGCGGCAGCACGTTGCGCGAGTCGGCGGACTGCACCAGCACGCCGCCGCCGACGCGCTTGAAGTCCATCGCGTTCATCGTGGACGCACCGTCAGGCAGCGCGACCTCGAGCACCCGCACGTTCTGCTTCGCGGCGAAGATCGTGCGCGCTTCCGGCGTCACCGACGGCGCGATCACCACCTCCACGAACTGGCGCACGATGGCCTCGGCCGCCGCGCCGTCCAGCGTGCGGTTGAAGGCGATGATGCCTCCGAAGGCCGACGTCGGGTCGGTCTTGAAAGCCTTGGAATACGCCTCGGCCGCGCTGGCGCCGATGGCCACGCCGCACGGGTTGGCGTGTTTGACGATCACGCACGCGGGCACGTCGAAGGTCTTGACGCATTCCCACGCCGCGTCGGAGTCGGCGATGTTGTTGAACGAGAGTTCCTTGCCCTGCAGCTGGTGCCAGCCGGCCAGCGTGCCGGGCGCGGGCTGCGCGTCGCGGTAGAACGCGGCGCCCTGGTGCGGGTTCTCGCCATAGCGCATGTCCTGCACCTTGGTGAGCTGCAGCGTCAACGTGGCGGGGTAGTCGCCGCGCTTGGGCACGGCCGCGCCGTGGCCCTCGGCGCCGTCTTCCAGCGCGGTGAGGTAGTTGGTGATCATGCCGTCGTAGGCGGCGGTGTGCGCGAACACCTTCTTGGCGAGCGCGAACTTGGTCTTCTTCTGCAAGCCCTCTGCCGACTTCAGTTCGGCGATGACCTGCGGGTAGCCGCTCGGGTCGATGACCACGGCCACGTCCTGCCAGTTCTTGGCCGCGGCGCGCAGCATGGCGGGGCCGCCGATGTCGATGTTCTCGATCGCGTCTTCCAGCGTGCAGTTCGGGTTGGCGGTGGCCTTGGCGAACGGGTACAGGTTGATGATGAGCAGGTCGATGGTGCCGATGCCGTGCTCCTTGAGCGCGGCCATGTGCTCGGGCACGTCGCGGCGCGCCAGCAGGCCGCCGTGCACGCGCGGATGCAGCGTCTTCACGCGGCCGTCGAGCATCTCGGGAAAGCCGGTGATCTCCGAGACCTCGGTCACGGGCAGGCCGTTCTCGGCCAGCAGCCTGGCGGTGCCGCCGGTGGACAGCAGCTTGACGCCGCTGTCATGCAGCGTGCGGGCGAAGTCGACGATGCCGGTCTTGTCGGAAACGGAGAGCAGGGCGGTGAGGGACATGGTGCGGTCTCTGAAATGGAATCTTATTGGTCGACGAGCTTGTGCTCGAGCAGCTTGCGGCGCAGCGTGTTGCGGTTGATGCCCAGCCACTCGGCGGCCTTGCTCTGGTTGCCGTCGGCGTGGCGCAGCACCACGTCGAGCAGCGGCTTCTCGACGGTGTTCATGAACATCTCGTGCATCGAGTGCGGCTCGACGCCGTGCAGGTCCTTGAAGTACTGTTCCAGCGTCTCGCGGACGCAGGCTTCGATCTGTTTCTTGCTCATGCTCTTCAGGCTTCTTGTTGTAGCAGCGCTTCATTGGCCGCCGGCCACAGGATGTGGCGATCGGCAAGCTGGTCGAAGTAGTCGGTGACGCCCGCCATCTGCGTCTTGCAGTCGGCGTGCGTGTTCATCACCGCGCGGAACTCCGGCCCTCCCGGTAGCGCGTGGACGGCCCAGCCGATGTGCTTGCGGGCCGTCCGCACGCCCACTTCCTCGCCATAGAGGCCGTAGTGGTCGTGCAGATGTTCGGTGAGCCAGCGCGCGACGTCGCGCGTGGCCGGCGGCGCGAGCAGTTCGCCCGTCGCCAGGTAGTGCGCGATCTCGCGGAAGATCCACGGACGCCCCTGCGCCGCGCGGCCCACCATCAGCGCGTCGGCGCCGGTGGCCTTGAGCACGGCGAGCGCCTTCTCGGGCGAACCGACGTCGCCGTTGGCCACCACCGGAATGCGCAGCGCGGCCTTCACCGCTGCGATGGTGTCGTACTCGGCCAGGCCCTTGTAGCCCTGCTCGCGGGTGCGGCCGTGCACCGTGACCATGGCCACGCCGGCGCTCTCGGCGGCGCGCGCGATGCGCAGCGCGTTGCGCTCGGTGTCGCACCAGCCGGTGCGCATCTTCAGCGTGACGGGCAC
>JACMOG010000157.1 GCA_014378125.1 Vitreoscilla sp.
ACGCTGGCGAACAAGGCGTCTCGGGGGGGGGATTCCGCGACTGCGCGCGGAATGAAGGGTGGCGGTGCCGGTCGTCCATCACGAAAAGTAGCGCCGGCATCTCGACCCGCAATTCGCGTCAGGCCCGACTGCGCGTGAACGAGCCGGCCGCGGGCATCGTCGCGGCATCGACGGCCCGACGATGCCAAAACCACGTCAGAAATTGGCCGACTTCCTCGAACAGCACATGTTGTCCGCTGGCAAGCCGGCCGGTGAGTCGTGACTGACCCAGCGCGCCCCGAAAACCACGACCACGACCACGACCACGAACCACGAACCAACGGTTTCAGCGCAACGCGTGTCCCGCCCATCCCCGCACACCGGCCATCAACGGTCGCCCGTCGAGGTCCGCCACGTCGTGCACCAGCAGATGCGCCAGCGCCACGGCCGCGATCTCGTTGGGATGGAAGTCCTCGTCGGGGAACGGGAAGTGCGCGTGGTAGCCGGGGATCGCGTCCAGGTCGCGGCGCACCGGCATGCCGTCGCGCTCGACCACCTTCCAGCCGTCGGCCGTCCGGACCACCTCCACGCCGATCGCCTGGAAGTCGTCGGGCATGCGCGGCACGGCCTTGTCGGGCACCGTCACGTAGGGCATCACCCAGCCGCTGCCGCCCACCTGATCCAGCGCGAACGTCCATGCCAGGTCGGGGCCGTCGGGGTTGGCGCAGACGTGGGCGTCGAGCCAGGGCGTGGTGGGCGCCGGCGTCATGCGCGTGAAGCCGAAGACGTCGGTGAACAGGGGCTCGAACAGCGCGGGGTTGGCGCGTTCCAGCACGTGGGTCTGCTCGTGCAGCAACGGGCTGCGAGCACGCGGCGTGACGGACAGATTTCCGCCCTCGAGCATCTGCTGGTGCATCCGTGCGTAGCCCTCGGCGACGGCCTTCGGCAGCACGATGTGCGGGCCGCGGGTGTGCGGCATGCCGCCCTCGGCGCGGTCGTCCAGCTTGATGAACGACCACGGCGTGCGCGCATACAACGGCGCGGCGATCTCCAGCGACGCCTGCATGCCGTCGATCACGCCGCGGAGGGCGATCTGCTCGCGCTCGCTGAACGGTAGCACCGCGGCGGCGTCGAAGTCGTGTACCGCCCTGCGCGCGTCGGCCAGCGACAGCCCGGCGAGCGGCGAGCGCGTTCGCGCTCTGGCTTCCAGCAGTCCCATGTTGGCGTAGTAGGTGTCGCCCGGCTGGGCGAAGGCCGCGGCGCCGGCATCGGGCGACAGGAACGCGACGCTCGCCGGCGACTGCGTGATCGTCAGCGCGAAGACCCCGGAGCCGGGCAGCAGCGCCAGCGAGGCCGCGCCGGTGGCCAGGCCCAGCAGGTCGCGGCGGCGGGGAAAGGGCGTTCCGGTCATTTGTAGCTTTGCAGGTGGATGGACGTCTCGGTGGCGCCGATGCCCTTGATCAGCCGCACCCGCTCGAGCACGGCGGGCAGGTCGGCGGGGTTGGCGGAGCGTACCTCGGCCAGCAGGTCCCACCGGCCGTTGGTGTCGTGCAACTCGCCGATGCCGGGCTCGCCGAGCAGGATGGCGATCACCTCGCGCGTCTGGTTGCCTTCGACGGCGATGCTCATCCAGGCCGTGATCTCGTTGTGCTCGATGTCCGGCCTCAGACGCACCGTGTAGCCCACGATGGTGCCGCCGTCCTCCAGCTTGGTGATGCGGTTGTTGACGGTGCCGCGCGACACGCCCAGGCGATGCGCCAGCGTGGCGACGGAGGCGCGTGCGTCGGTGCGCAGCAGCGCGATGAGTTGTTGGTCGAGCGTGTCCATCGATCTAAAAATCCTGTCAACGCAATTTGACGAAATGGCAGTCAATGCTGCCGATATGTCAAATTATTGATCGAAACGAAGCACTAGTGCCCATTTCGCCTGCCGCCGAGTCCCGAAACAATCTCCCCATACCTAACGGAGACATTTCATGACGACCTTGCTCACCACCCGCGACATCGGCGCCATCGTCGACGCGAAGGGCCTGGCCGCCTGCCTGGGGCTGCTGGTGTCCTACCTCGAGGCCGACTTCGCGCGTTGGGGCGAGTTCGACAAGTCGGCCCGCGTGGCCAACCATTCGAAGGACGGCGTGATCGAGCTGATGCCGATCTCCGACTCGCGCCTGTACAGCTTCAAGTACGTCAATGGCCACCCGAAGAACACGCGCGCCGGCCTGCCCACCGTGATGGCCTTCGGCCTGCTCGCCGACGTCGACACCGGTCGGCCCGAGCTGCTCAGCGAGCTGACGCTCACCACCGCGATGCGCACCGCCGCCACGTCGGTGATGGTGGCCCGCCGCTG
>JACMOG010000158.1 GCA_014378125.1 Vitreoscilla sp.
ATCTTGCTGTTGGCGTCGCCGGCCACGCCGAAATGAGACGCCACCTCTGGCGGCAAGCCGCGGCCCACCCACAGCAGGTAGACCACCGCCACGCCCAGGTTGCACAGCATCAGCGCCGTGTTGAGTGGCCCCGGATCGGGTCGCCCAGAGCGTGCCGGTGCGGCCTCGACGGCGAGAGCCGGCGCGTTGAGCTCGTCCACCGATACGCCCAGCGTGGCGGCGAGCGCCAGCCGCGTCTCGGCCGACGCCGTGCCTTCGGCCTCCACGCGCTGCACCGTACGCAAGCTCAGCGATGCTGCCTCCGCCAGGTGCGCCTGCGACCAGGCGCGGGCTTCGCGCAGGGCCTTGATCTTCTCGCCTGAGATTGCCATCGATGTGTCCATTGCGGCTCCCTTTGTCCGGAAGCCGCCACTGTTGTCCGTTCGCGGCTGAAATCCTACGCCACGGGCCGTCAGTCTGCCGCCAGTCGGCCGCCAGTCAGCCGCCAAAGAGCCGTCAGCCCCGCGACAGGCCCTGGATTTCAGGGGCCGAATGCCGGCGGTGCCGCAGACCGGATGCGTTAAGCTTATCGCTTCATGCGCAAGCTGTACTGGGCACTGCTCCTTCCCCTCTTCCTGCTGTTCGCGCAGCAGGGTGAGCTGCGCCACGAGTTCAGCCACTACGCCGAGGCGCTGGCAGGGTCCAAGACCAAGGCGCCGGTCGATTCCGACCATTGCCCGTCGTGCCTGGCCTATGCCCATCTGTCGGGCATCGCCAAGACCGAGGTCGCCTCCACCGCCTTGCTGGCCGACGTGAGCTTTCACTTTGCGCCGGGCGTCCAAGGCGCCGGCGTCGCTGCGGAAGCGGCCAGCCCGCGAAGCCGCGGCCCACCCTCCGCCTGAGTTTCCCGGGACGAGCTGACCGGCGGCGCGAGATCGCCGCGGGTCGGCGTCCTCGTGGTCTCCGGAGACGGTTGGCGACGCGCGTTCGCCCGTCGCCCATTGCGGCCCCCTCGCGAAGATGTGTGCGCCGCGGCGTTCATCTGGCGTAGGTCGTCCCTACCTTCCACTACACGCTCGCATGAAAATGACATGGGTCCACGCGTTCGCCGGCTCCGGCCGCGCGCGCTACAGGCGTTCGGTCTGTGCTGAAGCGTCACTGCAGCGGTCATCGACATTCCAGGCGATCGCGACGTGCCTGCTGCTGGCCGGCTGCACGGTCGGTCCCGACTTCAGGAAGCCACCCGCTCCCGACGTCGGCGGCTATACCGCGCAGCCTCTTGCGACCACGGCTTCGGCGCCGGATGTCGCCGGCGGCGACGCCCAGCGCTTCGTCGAAGGCAGCGACATCCCTGGCGACTGGTGGACGTTGTTCCATTCCCGGCCGCTCAATGCGCTGATCGAAGAGTCGCTGGCGAACAACCCGGATCTGAAGGCGGCGCAGGCAGCGTTGTCCCAGGCCCGCGAGAACGCGCTGGCGCAACGCGGCACCTACTATCCCAGCGTGTCGGCATCCTTCGGGGCCACCCGCCAGAAGACGCCCGGGCCCATCTCGCCCACGCCCAACTCGGGCGCCTACGTCTATGGCGTGTACACGCCGCAGGTCAGCGTGGCGTATTCGCTAGATCCTTTCGGCCTGAATCGCCGCACCGTGGAGTCCGTCGAGGCCCAGGCGCAGGCGGCCCGCTTCCAGATGATCGCGACACACGTCACGCTGAGCACCAATGTCGTGGCGGCGGCGGTGCAGGACGCGTCGTTGCAGGCGCAGATCGACGCGACCCGCCAGGTGGTCGCCATCAACGGCAAGATGCTGGAGATCCTGCGCTACCAGCTTTCCAGGGGCTATGTCGGCAGGCTGGACGTGGCCGCGCAGGAATCGCAGCTGGCGCAGGTCAACGCCACGCTGCCCCCGCTGCTCAAGCAACTGGCCCAGCAGCACGATCTGCTGGCCGTGCTGGTGGGCCGGTTCCCTAGCCAGGCGCCGACAGAGAAGTTCACGCTGGCCAGCCTGCAGTTGCCGCTCGATCTGCCCGTGAGCCTTCCGTCGGGCCTGGTGGCGCAACGACCCGATGTGCTGCAGGCCGAGGCCAACCTGCATGTGGCCAGTGCACAGATCGGCATCGCCACGGCGAACCGGCTGCCCAACATCCAGTTGACGGCAGACGCCGGCAGCACCGCGCTGGCGATCGGCCGGGTGTTCAGCGCGGGCACGGGCTTCTGGGATCTGGGTGCGGCGATCACCGCGCCGATCTTCCAGGGCGGCACGCTGCTTCACCAGGAGCGTGCCGCGAAGGCTGCCTATGCCATGGCCGCGGAGCAATACCGCAGCACCGTGCTGACGGCTTTCCAGAATGTCGCCGACACGCTGGTGGCGCTCGACCAGGATGCCGAAGGCCTGAAGTCCGCGGCCGCCGCGGCCGCCGCCGCCAAGGTCACGCTCGAGCTGTCGCAGCGGCAATGGAAGGCCGGCTACGCCACCTATCTCTCCCTGTCGACCGCGGAGCAGGCCGACCTGCAGGCGCAGATCAACCTGGTGCAGGCCCAGGCCAGTCGCTACGCCGATACGGCGGCGCTGTTCCAGGCACTCGGTGGCGGCTGGTGGCATCGCGCCGACTTGACGCAGGCCGATTCAATTCCCAGCAAAGATGAAAAATAAATCCTTCGACGCCAGTCCCTGCAGCCGAAACGGAGGCGGATGGCTGCGTGCCGTCGTCGTCGCCGGCGTGGCGACGGGCACGCTCGCGCTGACCGCCGGGTGCTCCGGCAAGCCGGACAACACCCCGCAGGCCACCGCGACGACGCCCGGTAACGTCACCTTGACGGCCGAGCAGCGCAAGAGCATCCACATCCACGCCGTTGCACAGTCCCAGTTCCGCACGACGGTGGATGCCTCCGGCACGGTCGACTTCGACAACGACCAGGCCACCAGCGTGCTCGCTCCGTTCTCTGGACCGGTGACGCGCCTGCTGGTGTCCGTGGGCCAGCGCGTGAAGAAGGGCGAACCGCTGGCGGAAGTGGATTCGCCGGACTTCGCGTCCGCCGTCGGCGCCTACGTCAAGGCCGTCGTCTCGGCGAAGAATCTCCGTCGACTTGCCGACGCGGACAAGGACCTGGCCCAGCACGAGGGCGTCTCTGCGCGCGAACAGGAGCAGGCGCAGACCGATGCGGCCGGCGCCGACGCCGACCGCGATGCCGCCAGGCAGGCCCTCGTCTCGCTGGACGCCGATCCGCAGGTGATCAAGGACATCGACGCGGGCCGGCAGGCGTCGCACGTTCGAGGCGTCATCCGCGCGCCGATCTCCGGCACCGTGGCCGAGCGGCTCGTCACCCCTGGCCAACTGCTGCAGGCCGGCGCCACGCCGTGCTTCACGGTGGCCGACCTGTCGCGGGTCTGGGTGATGGCGCAGATCCCGGATTCCGACCTGGCGTCGGTTCGCGTGGGCGACACCGCCCAGGTGCAGGCAGGCGCGGCCGCCGCGCAACTCGGCGGAACCGTGGCCAACATCTCGGCCCTCGTGGATCCCGACACCCGTGCGGTCATCGCGCGCGTGGACGTCGACAACGCCGGCCAGCTGCTGAAGAAGCAGATGTACGTGCATGTGCGGATCCAGTCGCGCCAGCCGAGCAGCGGATTGCTGGTGCCGGTCTCGGCGATCCTGCGCGACGACGAGAACCTGCCGTTCGTGTATGTCGTGCAGGGTGACGGCAGCTTCGCGCGACGGCCCGTGACCTTGGGCTCGCGTACCGGCGACCAGGTCGTGATTCCGACGGGCCTGGCCAGCGGTGACCGCATCGTGGACGACGGCGCGCTGTTCCTCCAGTTCAGGCAGATCCAGTGAGCGATCCCTTGTCATCGCCGCCGTCTTTGCCGGCCTCCCCGCCGGCATCCCTCATGAACCGCGTCGTGGCCTCCTCCCTGGCGCAGCCGCTGCTCGTCGTCCTGATGATGCTCTTGCTGATCGGCGCGGGTGTGCGAGCGCTGCAGCGCCTGCCGGTGGACGCCTATCCGGACCTGTCGCCGCCCATCGTCGAGATCATCACGCAATGGCCAGGGCATACGGCCGAGGAAGTGGAGCGGCTGATCACGGTGCCGGTCGAGATCGGCATGAACGGCATTCCGAAGACCGACAAGGTCCGCTCGATCTCGCTGTACGGACTGTCGGACGTCATCCTCACGTTCCACGAAGGCGCCGGCGACGACTCCACGCGCCAGCAGGTGTTCAACCTGTTGCCGGGCGTCAGCCTGCCCGGCGGGGTCACGCCCACGGTGTCGCCACTGTCGTCGCCATCGGGCCTGATCTATCGATACGTGCTGCAGAGCCCGGATCGGTCGCCGATGGAGCTCAAGACCCTCGAGGCCTGGACGATCGAGCCCCAGTACAAGTCGGTTTCCGGCGTGGCGGACGATTCGGGATTCGGCGGCGGAACGATGCAGTACCAGGTGCTGCTCGATCCGGTGAAGGTGGCCGGCGCCGGCCTGTCGCCGCAGCAGGTGCAGGCCGCGCTGTCGGCCAACAACAGCAACTCCGGCGGCGGGTTCTACTCGCAGGGCGGCCAGTTCTACTACGTACGCGGACAGGGCCGCATCGAGACGCTGGAGGACATCGGCAACGCGGTGCTGGCCGTGCACGACGGCACCCCGATCCTGGTCAAGGACGTCGGTCGCGTGGTGATTGGCATCGCCCCGCGACTGGGCCAGTTCGGCTACGAGAAGCAGGACGATGCGGTGGAAGGCGTCATCCGGTTGCGCACGGGCGAGAAGGCGCAGGACGTCCTGAAACAGGTCGAAGCGAAGACGAAGGAGCTCAACGAGCAGATCCTGCCGAAGGACGTGAAGATCGTGCCGTTCTACGACCGCAGCGACCTGATCGCCCTCACCACGAAGGCCGTCGAGGACAACCTGCTGCGCGGCATGGTGCTGGTCTTCGTGATCCTGCTGTTCTTCCTCTACGATTTCCGCGCCGGATTGATCGTCGCCATCACCATTCCGCTGGCGCTGCTGTTCGCGTTCATCTGCCTCGACCTCCAGCAGACCTCGGCCAACCTGCTCTCGATCGGGGCGATCGATTTCGGCATCCTGGTCGACGGTGCCGTGGTGATGGTGGAAAACATCTTCCGCCAGGTCGCGCTGCGCACGGCGACGTCGGCCAACATCAAGGAGATCGTGCTCGCCGCCGCGGCGGAGGTCGATCGGCCGTTGTTCTATGCCTTCGCGGTGATCGTGGCCAGCTTCGTGCCCATCTACGTGTTGTCCGGGCCCTCGGGCACGCTGTTCAAGCCGATGGCCGACACCATGGTCTTCGCCCTGGTCGGCTCCCTGGTGGTCACGCTGGTGCTCCTGCCGGTGTTGTGCGCGTACTTCATGCGCAACGGTGTACGCGAGCGGCATAACGCCGCTTTCGAGTCCATCAAGTCGGCGTATGGCAGGGGGCTTGATGCCTGCATCGCCCACCCCTGGTGGACGACGGCCGTCGCCGGCGTCGTGCTGGCCGGCTCGTTGCTGCTGCTTCCGTTCATCGGCGGCGAGTTCATGCCCCATCTGGACGAGGGCGCCCTGTGGGTCCGCGCGACCATGCCCTATACGATCTCGTTCGACGAGTCCGCGAAGATGACGCCCAGGATCCGGGACATCCTGGGCTCGTTTCCCGAGGTCACCACGGTCGCCTCCGAGCTGGGGCGACCCGACGACGGCACCAATTCGACCGGCTTCTTCAACGTCGAGTTCTACGTCGCCCTGAAGCCCTATGCCCAATGGACGGGCCGCTATCGCACGAAGGCCGCGCTGACCGCGGCCATCGACCAGAAGCTGCAGGCATTTCCCGGCATCATCTTCAACTTCACCCAGCCGGCGGAGGATGCCGTCGACGAGGCAGGGTCGGGTCTCAAAAGCGCCCTGGCGGTCAAGGTCTTCGGGTCCGACCTGGACACGCTGCAACGCAAGGGCACGGCGATCAAGCAGATCCTCGAGAAGGTACGCGGTATCCACGATGTCACCCTGGTCAAGGAGCTGGGCCAGCCCAGCCTGACCATCAAGATCGATCGTGCCGCGATTGCCCGCTATGGCTTGAACGTCGACGACGTCAACGCCCTGATATCCACCGCCATCGGCGGTGGCGTGGCCACGCAGGTGGTGCAGCAGGAAAAGCAGTTCGATCTCCTGGTGCGCCTCGATCGTCCCTACCGCGATACCCCCGAGGAGATCGGCAACATC
>JACMOG010000159.1 GCA_014378125.1 Vitreoscilla sp.
CCCGCACGACGGCAATGCCGGCCCGTGGGCTCAGGCCCTGCAGGAACCACTGGCCCGAGCGGGTGGCGGCAATCAGGTCCTGCACGTAGTCCAGCAGGGGCCCCGCCGCATGAACGTTGAGCACTTGCTGCTGCAGTTGGTGCAATTCCACCTGTGACAGCAGGCTGGGCAACTGCTCCACCAGTTCGCGCCGGTCGTGCCCGGCCAGCAACTCACGCTCGGCGATGCGGTCCGGGTAGCCCAGTGAGATGCGCATCAGGAAGCGATCCAGTTGCGACTCGGGCAGGGCGTAGGTGCCCAGCTGGTCGCCCGGGTTCTGCGTGGCGATCACGAAGAACGGCAGCGGCAGCGGACGCGTCTGGCCGTCCACGCTCACCTGCTGCTCTTCCATCGCCTCCAGCAGCGCGCTCTGCGTCTTCGGACCGGCGCGGTTGATCTCGTCGGCCAGCAGCACCTGGGCGAACACCGGGCCGGGGTGGAACGCGAAGGCCTCCTTGGTGCGTTCGTACACGCTGACCCCCACCAGGTCGCTGGGCATCAGGTCGGCCGTGAACTGCACGCGCGAGAAGCTGAGGCCCAGCGAGACCGCCAGCACGTGCGCCAGCGTGGTCTTGCCGACGCCCGGCACGTCCTCGATCAGCAGGTGACCTCCGGCGAGCAGGCAGGCGATGGAGTCGTCGATCTGCGCCGGCTTGCCGACGATGATCGTGCTAATCTGGCTCTTCAGCCTTGTCAGGTGCGCTTGCAGCGATGAGGTCATGACACCAACGATAGCCGAATCATGAGCACCGCGTTCTTCAGCCATGCCGATTGCCGGCGCCACGACATGGGCCCCGGCCACCCGGAGTGCCCCGCGCGGCTGGCCGCCATCGAGGATCACTTCCTGGCCACCGGCCTGGCCGATGTCCTGGTGCGCCACGACGACGCCGAGCCCGCGCGGCCAGAGGACCTGGCCCACGCCCACGCCAGCAACTACCTCAGCGAGCTCGACGAGACCTTCCGCCGCGTGGCCGCCGATGGCCAGCCGGCCGCGGTCGACCCCGACACCACCGCCTGCGCGCACACCCGCCAGGCCGCGCTGCGCGCCGCGGGCGCCGCGGTGGCCGCCACCGACCTGGTCATCGACGGCCGCGCCGAGAACGCCTTCTGCGCCATCCGCCCGCCCGGCCACCACGCCACCCGCGAGGCCGCCATGGGCTTCTGCTTCTACAACAACGTGGCCATCGCGGCGCGCCACGCGCTCGACGTGCGCGGCCTCAAGCGCGTGGCCATCGTCGACTTCGACGTGCACCACGGCAACGGCACCGAGGACATCATCGCGGGCGACGAGCGCGTGCTCATGGTGAGCTTCTTCCAGGACCAGCTCTACCCGTTCTCGGGCAACGTGCCCGCGGGCGACAACATGCTCAACGTGCCGGTGCCGGCGTACACCAAGGGCCCCGAGGTGCGCGAGATCGTCGAGTACCAATGGCTGCCGCTGCTGGACAAGTTCAAGCCCGAGATGATCTTCGTGTCGGCCGGCTTCGACGCCCACCGCGACGACGACCTGGGCCGCATGGGCCTGGTCGAGGCCGACTACGAATGGATCACGGCGCGCCTGCTCGACGTGGCGCGCAAGCACTCGCAAGGCCGCATCGTGAGCTGCCTGGAGGGCGGCTACAACCTGGACGCGCTGGCGCGCAGCGCGGCCGCGCACGTGCGGGTGCTCGCGGGCGTCTGAGGCTGGCCGTCCGGCCTTGGGGTTCCTCGGCAATGGTGTCCGAGAGGGCCGGGCCTTGGCGGACTTTTTTTATTGCAACGGCACGACGCGTCGATGTTTGAGGAATTCGGGTCGTTGACCGTGCTTGGCGCGACCTGACTGCGATCAAGGTGAGGCGCGGTCGGCTGCGTCCGACCCGTTGCTGCCGACTCGCCTGTCGGATTGGTTGCCCAGAAGCTGCCGTTCACTCAGCGCTTGAAAGCCACCACCTCATCGCAGGTCGAATGGCGCTTCATTACGTTCTTTCATTCGGAGAACGCGCTTCGAC